>NZ_QEWA01000025.1:0-72637 GCF_003390775.1 Thermobacillus sp.
AAGTGCTGCACAGGAGCCTCCTCCTTTGAGTGTGTGTTTTTTGCCAAATTCTACTCTACCAAAGGAGAGGCTCTCTTTCTATGCCCGCTTTTTCCAATCTTTACCCCAACACAAATTTTACTCTAACGCCGCCCGGGCCGTTGTTGTTCTGTGATATTGTCAGGGTGTAACTGATCCGAGAAAATGTCAGTATGAGCAAGGAGCAGATCACCTTGACGAAGAGTGAACTGAAACGCGTTATGGTTCTTGAAAAATGGATCGATGGCCGTCTCGCGGAACAGGATGTCGCGCGCATTCTTGGCATCAGTATTCGGCAAGCGTATCGGCTCAAGGCCAAATATCGTCACGGAGGTGCACAAGCCATCGCTCATGGGAATCGGGGCCGTAAGCCCGCTCATACCTTGGCCGATTCGCTTAAACAACGTGTTATGCTCTTGTATCAGGAGCGCTACTTCGGAAGCAATGCCACCCACTTTGCCGAGCTGTTGGCCGAACACGAAAACATCCATTTAAGCGTCTCTTCGGTCCGCCGCATTCTGCTGGAAGGCGGGTTGCGTCCCGCGCGGCTGCGCCGTCGTCCGAAGGCTCACCGACCCCGGCCCCGCAAACCTCAGGCGGGCATGCTGTGGCAGATCGATGCTTCTCCCTATGCCTGGCTGGAGGATCGCGGTCCCATGCTCACCCTGCACGGCATCATCGATGACGCCACCGGGGAAGTCATCGCGGCCACCTTCCGCCCGACCGAAACACTGGAGGGCTACGTGACCGTCAAGATCGAGGGGCTTAGGCGCAAAGGCGTACCGCTTGCGCTCTACAGCGACCAACTCCATTTTTCACCCGCCCAAGGGCAAGCCGACCCTCGAGCAGGAATTGGCCGGTGAGCCGCCGTCGCTTTCCACCTTCGGACAGGCCCTCGCCGATCTGGGCATTACCCATATCAAGGCGCTGTCTCCTCAGGCCAAAGGGCGGATCGAACGGCTCTGGCAAACGTTCCAGGACCGCCTGGTGATTGAATTGCGCTTGCGCGACGTGTGCACGATGGAGGAAGCCAATCGCGTGTTACCGGAACTCATCGCCAAGCACAACCGCCAGTTCGCTGTCGCACCACAAAATGCCGAACCGGCCTACCGTCCGCTGCCCGAAACACCCCTGGAGCACATCTTCGCCCGGCGGCAATACCGGCGAATCAGCGGCGGGCAGACGTTCTCCTGGAAAGGGAAATGCTACATGCCAAAGCCCGTCCCCGGTGTTCCGCGCTGGGAAGCGAAGAGCGTCGTCGAAGTGCGTGTAGCATGGATGGACAAGTGTGGCTGTGGGATCAAGGGCGGGCCTGGCCTTGTGTGGAGACGCAGGCCACACAGACCCCGGCGCCAACAACGGCCAAAAAAGAAGCGGCGCCTGCGTCCCCCCGCAAGCCCGCTGCAAAGCATCCCTGGAGAAAACCATTCTCCAGCAAGCAGTTACAGCGTAGCACAGCATCCGGCTAGTCTGCAAGAGGACGGCGGTTGTTTAATCGGCTTCATCCCTGACATTTTCATAGAACGAACAGTTAACCTGACATTTTCACAGACGCTTGACACCCCAAAATCAAAAAAATTTTTCGGTAAATCCTTTCGTCGGATCGCCTCCGGATTAATGAACGACCGTCGCGGGCATACTGACTTCCAGACAGGATGGCTGACGGGGCGGCAGCGATTCGGCCCCCCGCATGGACAAGGAGCGAGACGGTGATGACGGAACGGGAGACGTTTACGGCCGTGCGCAAGAACGGCGACGGCGATATTACGGCTTTCCGCACCTCGACGGGTCGGGAACTGAATTACGAACAGGCGCTCCGCGAAGTTCAGGAAGGCCGGATCAAAGGCGCAAATGTGTTCAAGGGAAGGGACGGCGAGATGTATATCCGCGGCGATGCCGACGGAGACCCCGCCAACAACCTCGACAATCTGCCGTTGTTCTGAAACGCGGAAAAGCCTCCGGCTGCCAATCGTCGGCCGGAGGCTTTTCGCCGTGTTACGGGCGGGAGGAAGTCGAGGGCTCGACTTTGCCGTTCGCAATCGTGTATCGGACATGTTGTTCGATGAACTTCATCCGGCCAGTGCGGCCCTCGTAGCGGTCCTTGTCGTCCGCGTAGTGCATGAGGTAAATCTTCGATTGTACATCTTCGGGCAGCGTCAGCAGTTCCTCCAGCGTGGCGTGGACCGCGCCCGGCGTGACAAACTGGCAATCGTGGAAGACGACGCAGCCGCGGTTCCGCACCAGATCCGTCACGAGCTCGGGATGGAACCGCATGTCGGCTGTATAGAAGAAGCTGTTGTTGAACAGCAGCGAATAGCTGATTTTGCCCGGAATATGCTCCGTGCGAATGATCTCGACGGTCAGGCCGTCGTGCAGAACGGCCGGAACGCCTTCGCGGATCCGTCGCACTTCGAAATAATCTTCGAGCTTCTGCGATTGTTCCTGCCACAGACCTCCTCTGAGGGAGTGATCCCACAGCGGTGCGGCCAGTTTGTCGGGTACATACAAGACCGGCCGTTCGCCATATTGGAATTTCATGCGGAACGCGAATTCTTCCAGTCCGCCGATGTGATCGGCGTGAATATGGGTGATCAGGGCAGCATCGATGCCGTCAAGCGGCTGGCCGATTTGGTGAAGCGAGAGCGGTGCGGTGATGCCGCAATCGATCAACAGCGTGAACCCGTTCTGGTAGAGCAATGCATTGTTGTTGTAGTACTTCTTGGCAAACGCATTTCCGGTTCCGAGCATCAAAATATCCAATAACGGAACTCCCTTCCGGGTACGTTTGTTCAAACTTTATCATTTTTTTTACTGTAAGGAAAGAGGCTGAACAAATTCTGCACAACCGGGCATTCGCGCATGCGCGGAGGCGGGCGCTTGGGGCGGATTTTCGCGGAGGAGTCCTGCCCATGAGCAAGGCCAAAGCGGAAAAAAACGGGCAAATCAGCGGTCTGACCACCCCGCCGTCCGCATGAGCATCGTGCTGTCCGAAACCTGTGAAGCGTGTCCGACACCCTGCCCGCGCGGCATCCGGTACCAGCTGCGCATGCGGGAACCCGGGGCTGTCGGCAAAGGCGTGCCCTGCATTCTGACCCTCACCGTGCAATGAATCTCTCGTGCGCGCATGCATATTTCCCGGGCGAGCGCAAATCGCGACAAGAGACGACAGAAGGACAGCCGAAAAATTGTTCGCATGACGCCCCGCAACTTTGGACAACTGGTCGAGTATAACTATACATCCAAGGAAATGCTGACGGAGGGTTCATGCGCATGAGATTCAAGAAGGTGCTCATATCCGTAATCCTGCTGTCCTTATGGGGAGGCAGCATGATATTCGCGGACACGGTCAGCCAGAGAATCAAAGTTTCGGTGAACGGCTCGACCCTGAGCGAAACGGGCATCGTGGTGGACGGAACGACGTTTCTGCCGATCAGGCAGTTGGCCGACACGTTGAATGCATTTATTTCCTGGGGCGACAACAAGCAGGTCAATATCAACAAGCCGAACATCCACATGATGACCATGAGCGTGAACTCGAGCGGCGTATATCCTTTCCAGGCCGTCGAGAAGGGCAGCACGGTAACCTTTTATGTGCTGGTGCACGGTGACAGCCTGAATACGCCGATCTCGGCCGCCAAGATGGAAATTGTGGATCCGGGCAATACGGCCAAGGAGTTTTACTACGAGAGCAATCCCGAAAACCTGAGCATCTTTCAACTCCGCACGAAAGAGCTGAAGTACAAATTCGGCTCCGAAGGCGAGTACAAAGTGCGCATGTACATGATGCCCGGGAAGAGCAGCGAATGGACGCTCGTTTCCGAAAAACTGATATTCTCCAAATGACCGCACTCCATGATGCGGCACAGGCGCTCCGTTCGCGGAGCGCTTGTCGTTTGACCCGGCGGCTTGAGGCATGGTACGATACGTTTGATGGCATATGATATCCGAAATGAGGGTTGTCGATGAGCGAACATTCGCATGACCATGCTTGCGGTTGCGGCCATGACCACGAGCATGATCACGAACACGATCCCGTGTTCATCGTAACGGACGAAGATGGCCGCGAACACGAGATGATCATGGTGTACACGTTCGATTCGGAAGGTTCGGCCTATGCCGTGCTGCTGGATCGGAATGACCCGGAAGCGGACGGCGTCATCTTCCGGATCGAGGAAGAGAATGATGAAATGTTCCTCGTCGGCATTGAAGACGACGAAGAATGGGAGCGCGTTGCAAGGATTTACGAGGAGATCGCCAGCCAGGAAGACCAGGGTTGATCTTGAACTCCGGCAAGAAGGCCGGTCATCGAACATCGATGGCCGGCCGTTTTTACGTGCACGCCCAACGGATGCGTCCGCCGAACGGACGGCTTATTTCCGCGGGTTGTAGTAGATGGTGCGGCCGTTGAACAATTTCAGCTCGGCCTGCAAATGTTTGGCCAGATATTTGCACAACTCGTTCGCTTTCCCCTTGTCGCCGTGCGTCGCATCGTCCGGCAACACGACCTGCACATAGTGAACCGTGCGATCGCCGCGCTCCGTCTGCCCGACGCCGAACACGATGTAGCGATAGTGCGAGTCCGTACCTTTCAGGTAGAACCACGGTTCGCCTTCCTTGGTCTCGATCGTGTACGGGAAGGCGGCGTCCGCGTACTCCCAGCCCAACTGACGGCCGGTCAGCGCGGTCTGTTCCCGATATCGCTGCAACTGTTCCTTCACGCCGTCCAGCGTCAGCTGCTCGACGGCGGAGCCTTCCACGAAATAGATGTAAGCGCTTTGACTCACCTGCAAAGCCACCTCCCAGAACTAGGATAGCACTGAAGCCGGCGCTTGACAACAAGCGCCGGCTTCGGCTGGAAACCGCCCGGAATCAGCTGATCGGCGTCTCTTCGACAATCACTTTGACGCAGTTCAGACTCGGATCTTCCGGCCCTTTGACCGGGAGGCCGACATGGAGATGGTCAAGGATGTAATCGATGTTCGCCTGGGAGATGACTTCTCCGGGCAGCAGGATCGGAATGCCGGGCGGATAGACGTAGATGAACTCGGCGATGATCCGGCCGGCCGATTCGGCAAGCGGCACGGATTCCGTCTCGGCGTAGAAGGCGTCGCGCGGCGTAAGCGAGAGCTGCGGAATCTCCGGTATTTTCACGACCAGTTCCTTCGCCTCGTTCACCTGGTAGAACGTCTCCGACATTTCGCGCAGCGCTTGGAGCAGCGCGTCGACCGTCTCCTTCGTGTCGCCGGGCGTGATCAGCGCGAGAATGTTGTACATGTCGCTCAGTTCGACTTCGATGCGGTGCTTCTCGCGCAGCCAGTTCTCCACGTCGTAGCCCGTGATGCCGAGATGACGGACGTGGATCGTGATCTTCGTCGGATCGTAGCTGTACGTCGCTTCGCCGCCCAGAATGTCGTCACCGAAGCAATACAGTCCCGGGATGGCGTTGATCTCCCGACGGGCATAGCGGGCGAGCGAAATCGCATGCTCCGCCATCGCGCGGCCGTTCAGCGCGAGATTGCGCCGCGCCGTATCCAGCGATGCCAGCAGCAGATACGAAGTCGATGTCGTCGTGAGCATGCTGAAAATCGTCTGAATCCGGTGCGGATTGACGCGGGTGCCCTTGACGTTCAGAATCGAGCTCTGCGTCATCGAACCGCCGAGCTTGTGCACGCTCGTCGCAGCCATGTCCGCGCCGGCCTGCATCGCGGAGATCGGCAGCTCGTCGTGGAAGTGAATCAGCACCCCGTGCGCCTCGTCGACCAGCACCGGGATATCGTAGGAATGCACGAGATCGACAATTTCGCGCAGATTGGCGCAGACGCCAAAGTAGGTCGGGTTGATGACGAGCACCGCTTTCGCGTCGGGATGGCGCTCAAGGGCGCGCCGCACCGCGCTGGTGGTAATGCCGTGGTCGATGCCGAGATTCCCGTCGCGGACGGGAGAGACGAAGACCGGGCGGGCGCCGGCGAAAATGATCGCGGACAACACCGATTTGTGCACGTTGCGCGGCACAATGATCTTGTCGCCGGGCGAGCAGACGGACAAGATCATGGTCATGATCGCCCCGCTCGTTCCCTGCACGGAGAAAAAGGTATAATCCGCTCCGAACGCTTCCGCCGCCAGTTTCTGGGCTTCGTCGATGACGCCCGCCGGCTGGTGCAGGTCATCCAGCGGCGCGATGTTGATCAGGTCGATGGACAGCGCGTTCTCGCCGAGAAACTCGCGGAATTCTTCGTCGCTGCCCCTGCCTTTCTTGTGGCCCGGAATGTGAAATTGCAGCGGGTTGCGTTCGGCATGCCGCCGAAGCGCGGTGAACAGCGGGGTGGATGACTGATCCAACGCCCCATCCCGTCCTTTCCTTGCACACGATATAAGTCAAACAAGCTAGAGTATAGCAAAACGGGTAGCGAATGCAAGCTCGGGTTTCGGCACTGTAAGCGCGGTGCGGGATGTCGCAGTTTGTTCATTTTTCTGCGCGGACAAGATATGGTACGATAAGCGGGTGGAAGGAGCGGTTCAAGATGGACAGGCGAATCGTGATGGTCATGCTGGTGCTCATGACCGTATTCATCGGCTTCGGCATCATCATTCCCGTCATGCCGGAACTGGTGAAAAGCATTGATCCCGGCAGGGCGGAATATCATAACGCGCTCATGTTGTCGCTGTATTCCCTGGTTTCGTTTGTGCTGTCCCCCGCATGGGGCGCGCTGTCCGACAGGATCGGCCGCCGCCCGGTCATCCTGACCGGCGTGTTCGGCTTCTCGGCGAGCTTTCTCCTGTTCGGTCTGGCATCGGGCCATCTGCCGCTCATGTATGCGGCGCGCCTGCTTGGCGGATTGTTCTCCGGAGCGGTCGTCTCCGTCATCGTCGCCTATGTGGCGGACATTACGCCGCCCGAGCAGCGCACGCGCGGGATGGGACTCGTCGGCATGTCGATCGGTCTCGGCTTCACGTTCGGTCCGGGAATCGGCGGACTGCTCAGCAGCATCTCGCTCGAGACGCCGTTCTTCGCGGCGTCGGCGCTGTCGGCGTTGCTGTTCGTCACGGGACTGTACACGTTGCGCGAATCGCTGCCGCCGGAGCGGCGCGGCGTCGGGAAGAAACGTCCTTCGCGCTGGACGGCGTTCACCGGTCCACTGAAATATTTGTACGTGCTCGCCTTCTTCGTCACATTCTCGCTGGCGGGCATCGAATCGACGCTGCAATGGTTCGGCATGGAGCGGTTCGATGTCACGCCGGCCCAGTTCGGCCTCATGTTCTTCGTCTGCGGCCTCGTCGGTGCGATCGTGCAGGGCGGTGTCGTCCGCCGGCTGATCAAGCCGGGACGGGAACCGGCCTGGATCGCGGCGGGCCTGCTCATCTCGGCGGCCGGGTTCTTCCTGCTGATCGCGTCGCATGAGCTGTGGACGGCTACGGTCTTTCTCGCGATATTCGGCGTAGGCAACGCGCTCGTCCGGCCGTGCGTCACTTCGCTCATCACGCAGCGCACGAAGGTCGAGCAAGGCGTCGCATCCGGCCTCAGCTCATCGATGGACAGTCTCGGGCGCATCATGGGCCCGCTCATCGCCGCGTTCCTGTACCGCATCGAGATGACGCTGCCGCTCATTGCCAGCGGCGCGCTGTCGATTGCCGCCTTGCTTCTGCTGGAGCGGTTCCGCGCGCTAGACCGCCGGGATGATGCCGGCCCGCAGCCGGTTGTCTGAATTCAAAGGCTTTCCTCCGTGCTTTCAACGGCGCGGCGGGAAGCCTTTTGAATTTATGCCCCGTTTCGGACGTGTACCGGCGGATTTGCGCTTCAATTTTCGTCAATAAACCAAGTTGCCAGAACATAAAATGGAGTATAAACTGAAAGTGAGACTTAAATTTCAGAACATTCCGCCGATTCTCGGGCAGGGGAGGGATCGCCGTGAACAAAAGCGACGAGGTGGAGTACTGCAACCTGGAGATCCGGTTCGACCGGCGGAAGATTCACGATCTGATCCGAGAGCTGATCCAGGCCGGCTACTCCCTGTTCTGGAGCGAGGCGAACGGGCTGTTCTTCATCTCGATCCGCACCGGACGCAGGCTGGTCAAGCTGCGATTCCGGCGCATCCGGAACTGCTACAAGATGATCGGCGACTACACGATTCGGGACGTGAGACTTTCGGAACTGCTGGAACGCATGATCAATGATTCCCGCGGCCATGCCGTCGTCAAACGGATCAAAGACCGCCGCATCGTAATCGAGGACATCATGTTTGGCGAAATCATCCGATCGGTGGAGGTGTCGGGTATGGAACATCGCGTCATCTACCAGAAGAATACGACGGTTACGACAGAAGAGATGATTCGCGCATTTCAGAACAAGCGGGCGGAAGAGCGCGTGCATGTCCTGCGGCTTGAGCTCGATTACGAGTTGGCGGTGCTGCACGAAGCGCTGGCCGAAGGCCGCATCGCCGATGCCGAAGCATCCAAGAAGCGGCTGATGGAGATGCGCACGGAGATGCTGCAGCTCGAAATGTGACGGGCGGAAGGATGTGCGCATGATCGAAAGTCAATGGAATAAGCCGGATTGACAGGCTTCTCTTGCTCCGCCGCGGAGGAAGGGAAGCCTGTTTCTGTCCGTCCCCGCCGGGCCGGCGGTCAAGTTGCGCCGGGAGACCGGGATGCTCTAGAATAAGGCTGACGATTCGGAAGGTTCGGGGGAGGACATCGGATTGAGCGACAGCGGGCTAGGTAGGAAAATCGTGCTGGCCGTCGATTTGGGCACGACCAGCGCCAAGGTGCTGGCGATCGATGCCGGCAGCCTGGCCGGAGGCGGCCGGGCGGTGATCGCGGCCAGGGCGGAACGGGAATATCCGCTTCTGTCGCAGGAGCCCGGATATGCGGAGCAGGATCCGGACCGCATCGCCGAAGCGGCGGCCGAAGCGGTGCGCGAGGCGGCCGACGCGGCCGGATGCGGCCCGGAAGGGGTGCTGGCCGTCGCGTTCAGCACGGCGATGCATTCGCTGGTTGTCACGGATGGAGACGGAGAGGCGCTCACGCGGGTGCTGACCTGGGCCGACCTGCGCGCGGCCGGGCATGCGAGGAAGCTGCGCGGATCGGAGGAAGCGGCGGATCTTCCGTCCCGCACGGGCGTGCCGCTGCACGCCATGACGCCGCTCGCGAAGCTGCTCTGGCTCCGCGAGCGGCAGCCGGAGCTGTTCGCTTCCGCCGGGCGGTTCATCGGCATCAAGGAATATGTGCTGGAGCGCTGGTTCGGGCGTCCCGTCCCGATGGACGAGTCGACCGCGGGCGGCACCGGCTTCTACAACCTGCATGAACGGAATTGGGACGACAAGGCCATGCGAATCGCCGGCATCGGGCCGGAACGGCTGCCGGAGCTCAGGGCCTCGACGCACGTCCTGCGCGGCCTGCGTCCCGAGACGGCCGCCAAACTCGGACTGAATCCCGGCGTGCCCTTCGTGCTTGGAGCGGCCGACGGACCGCTGGCCAATCTCGGCGGCGGCGCGCTCGAGCCGGGCGTTGCATCGATGACGATCGGCACGAGCGGCGCGGTGCGCGTCGCCGTCCGGCGGCCGGCTGCCGATCCGCACGGGCGGCTGTTCTGCTACCCGCTGGCGGAAGGCTGGTGGATTGCCGGCGGGCCGGTCAACAGCGGCGGCGTCGTCTTCCGCTGGATGCGGGACAAGCTTGCCCCCGATCTGTCGGGCGTTGATGACGGCTACGCCCGTCTCGTCGAACTGGCGATGGAAGCGCCGCCCGGTGCCGGCGGCCTGTTGTTCCTGCCGCACCTGTCAGGCGAACGCGCGCCGCATTGGGACGAGCGGGCGCGCGGCACCTTCATCGGCCTGTCGCTTGAACATGACCGCCGGCACATGCTTCGCGCCGGTCTGGAAGGCATCGTGCTGCATCTGCGCTCGGTGGCGGACGCGCTTGCCGGCCTGGCGGGCGAGCTGCGGGAGATCCGGGTGTCCGGCGGCTTCGCCCGGTCGGCGGCGCTGCGGCAGCTCATCGCCGACATCCTCGGCCGGCCGGTCGTCCGCACGGACAGCGAGGACGCGTCGGGAGTCGGCGCCGCCCGGCTCGCCCTGCACGCGCTCGGCCTGTTGCCGGATCCGGCGGCGTCCGCTTCGGCGGTGACGGACAGGTGCGATCCGAATCCGGAGCTTGTCCCCGTGTATGACCGGATCCACGGCATGTTCAAGCGGCTGTATGAACGCGTATCGGACACCTTCGTCGAATTGGACGCGTTCAGGTCCGGCGGATAAACGGCTTGATCATAAGGGCATTGAAGAAATCTATAGGTTTTCATAATCCTGCAAAACGAGTAAAATAGGGGCGTTAAATAATTCAAGAGCGCAAAGGATGGGACGTTCGGAAATGGCAAAACAACAAATCGGCGTCATCGGCATGGCCGTCATGGGACGCAACCTTGCCCTCAACATCGAGAGCAAGGGCTTTACCGTATCGATCTACAACCGGTCGCGTGAAAAGACAGACGAAGTGATGAGCCAGAATCCCGGGCGCAATCTGAACCCGACATATACGATCGAGGAGTTCGTCGAATCCCTTGAAAAGCCGCGGAAAATTCTGATCATGGTGCAGGCCGGCGCGGGCACCGACGCAACGATCAACGCGCTCGTGCCGCATCTGGACGAAGGCGACATCATCATCGACGGCGGCAACGCGCATTACCCGGATACGCAGCGCCGCAGCCGCGAGCTTGAAGCGAAAGGCATCCGCTTCATCGGCGCCGGCGTGTCGGGCGGGGAAGAAGGCGCGCTGAAAGGTCCGGCGATCATGCCGGGCGGCCAGGAATCGGCCTACAGGCTCGTCGAACCGATCCTCACCGCCATTTCCGCGAAAGTAAACGGCGAGCCCTGCTGCACCTATATCGGTCCGGACGGCGCCGGCCATTACGTGAAAATGGTGCACAACGGCATCGAGTACGGCGACATGCAGCTCATTTGCGAAGCGTATCATCTGCTTACCTCGGTGCTCGGCCTGACGAACGAGGAATTGCACAAGATTTTCGCGGAGTGGAATGAAGGGGAGCTCGACAGCTATCTGATCGAGATTACGAAAGAGATCTTCGCGAAATACGATCCGGAGACGGGCAAGCCGATGGTCGACGTCATCCTCGACTCGGCGGGCCAGAAGGGCACGGGCAAATGGACAAGCCAGAGCGCGCTCGATCTCGGCGTGCCGCTGTCCATCATCACCGAATCCGTCTTCGCCCGTTTCCTCTCGGCGATGAAGCAGGAACGCGTCGCCGCGAGCAAGCTGCTCAAGGGGCCGGAGAAGAAGCCGTTTGCGGGGGACAAGAAGGCGTTCATCGAATCGGTACGCAAGGCGCTGTACGCGAGCAAGATCTGCTCCTACGCGCAAGGCTTCGCCCAAATGCGCATCGCTTCGGAGGAGTACGGCTGGAATCTGCGCTGCGGCGACATCGCGATGATCTTCCGCGGCGGCTGCATCATTCGCGCGCAGTTCCTGCACAAAATCAAGGAAGCCTACGACCGCAACCCGAACCTCAGCAACCTGTTGCTGGACGAATATTTCAAATCGGTCGTCGAAAATTATCAGGACGCATGGCGCGAAGTGGTGGCCACGGCGGTCATGCACGGCATCCCGGTGCCGGCTTTCGCCAGCGCGCTCGCGTACTACGACTCGTACCGCAGCGAGCGGCTGCCCGCCAACCTGCTGCAGGCGCAGCGCGACTACTTCGGCGCGCATACGTTCCAGCGGGTGGACAAGGAAGGCACGTTCCACTTCGACTGGCTGAACAACTGACGCGTCAATCGTACAGCATGGCAACGGCATCGGCCAGACTGCGCCGCGCCCGCTCGAGTTCATCGGCGGTGCAGGTCCGGCCGTGAAGCAGCACCAGCGCCGCCTCGGCGAAATCGCGGAAGAGCGCAATCAGCTGTGGCCGCGGCAGTTCCTGCAGGGCAGGAGCGCCGTCGGCCACTTTTTTCTTGACTGCATGAAGCAGCCAGATCAGATCGTCCCTGCATGCCGGACGGGCCGGATCCCGAATCCGGTCGATCCGGCTTCCGGCGGACTGCGGCGCTGCGATCGGCATGGCGAATCCCCCCGTTCATTCCCTGCTATCATCCATACGACCGGATCGTCCGAACTATGCCCGCAGGACCGGGCCGCGCAGCGCGGGAACGCCATGCGGGAAACGCTTCGCGTGTCTCCTTCCGCGTTGTCCGCTCCTTGGCCGCTGTGTTATCATGAAAACATTGGAGTTCACGAGTCTGAGCAGCGGGGGGAACGATCGGGGTGAAGGCCCGAACGGACAAAATCGTGCTCGTCGGCTTCATGGGCACGGGCAAATCGACCGTCGCGCGGCTGCTGGCCGAGCGGCTCGGCTTCGGGCGCGTCGATCTCGACGAAGAAGTCGAGCGCGAAGCGGGATGCACGATCGCCGAATTGTTCGACACGAAAGGCGAAGCGCATTTCCGCGATCTGGAAAGCGCCGTGCTGGCGCGGCTGATGGCGGCGGACAGGCCGCTCGTGCTGGCGACGGGCGGCGGCGCCGTGCTGCGCGAAGCGAACCGCGAAGCGATGTTGCGCTCGGGGTTCGTCGCGGCGCTTACGGCTTCGCCCGAGCGGATCATCGAGCGCGTGTCGGGCGACGGCTCGCGGCCGCTTCTGCGCGGAGACGTCGGGGAACGGGTGCGGCGGCTGCTGGCCGAGCGGAAGCACGCGTATGATTTCGCCCACGTCAAGATCGACACGACCGGTCTTAAGCCGGACGAGGTTGCCGATCGGATATTGGCAGCCGTGAAGGAAGCGACGGCATGAAGACGGCTGCATGCGTGGCGGCCGGCGGTGCGATCGGCACGCTTGCCCGGTACGCCGTCGCGCTGGTGCTGGGCGCGCCCGAATCCGGCGCGTTTCCCTCCGCCACGTTCACGGCGAACGCCGCCGGCTGCCTGCTGATCGGCCTGCTCGGCGGCTTGCTCGCGAACCGTCCGCTGCCCGAAGCGCTGCGGGAATTCTTGAGCACCGGCTTCCTGGGCGGTTTCACGACGCTGTCCGCATTCGGCGTCGAGACGGTCCGGCTTGCGGCGGATGGTTACGCCGCAATGGCATTCGCCTATGCCGCCGCATCCGCCGCGGCGGGACTCGTCGCCGCATCGGCCGGATATGCGCTGGCAAAGGCCGTATTCCGCAACGCACGGGAGGATGCCGCATGATCGCCTTCCTTCTGGTCGCATTGGGCGGCGGCGCGGGCGCGCTGCTCCGGTACGCCGTGCAGCGGGCCTTCATTGCGCGGACGGGCCAGTCTCGGGCCGGCACGCTGCTCGTCAATCTGGCCGGAACGTTCGCGCTCGGTTTGCTGCTGGGCCTGCCGCTCACGGCGGAAAACCGCGCCGCGCAGCTGCTCGTCGGCACCGGCTTCCTCGGCGGGCTGACGACGTTCTCGACCGTCATGGCGCAGCTGGCGGAATTGCTGCGGGCCAAACGATGGAGAACGGCCGCCGGATACGGCCTTGGCACTTTCGTCTGCGCCCTGCTGCTGGCGGCCGCCGGTTATGCCGCCGGAAGATGCATCTTCGTCTGACGGGGCATATGCCTGTCAATACATAACCCGAACAGGGAGAAGGAGCTGGAGAGAACGGATGGATGTCCGCATTCTGCCGACGCCCGGGCTGAAGGGCGAAATTCAGGCGCTGAGTTCGAAGAACTATACGACGCGCTATATGCTGGCCGCCGCGCTGGCGGAGGGAACGAGCACGATTCTGTATCCCGCCCGCAGCGACGACAGCGACGCGATGCGCCGGTGCATCCGGGATCTCGGCGCCGTGCTGGAAGAAGACGGAGAGCGGATGTCGATCACCGGCTTCGGCCGCCGGCCGAAGGACGTGAAGGAGCTGAACGTCGGCAACGCGGGCGCCGTGCTGCGCTTCCTGATGGCGGTCGCTTCCCTCGTGCCTGAAGTGACGTTTGTCAACGCCTATCCGAAGTCGCTCGGCCAACGGCCGCATGACGATCTGATCGGCGCGCTCGGCCAGCTCGGCGTCCAGGTCGAGCACAACGCCGGCAAGCTGCCGATCACGATCCGCGGCGGGAACCCGAAGGGCGGCAAGATCCGCGTCTCCGGCGCGATCAGCTCGCAATACCTGAGCGCCCTGCTGTTCCTGACGCCGCTGCTCGACGAGGACAGCGAGATCGAAGTGCTGCACGAACTGAAATCGAAGGTGGTCGTCAGACAGACGCTGGATGTGCTGAAGCAAGCCGGCATCACCGTGGAGGCGAGCGAAGACCTGATGCATTACCGCATCCCGGGCGGCCAGCGTTATCAGGCGCGGACGTACACCGTGGAAGGCGACTATCCCGGCTCGGCGGCCATTCTCGCCGCAGCCGCCGTTACGCAGTCGGACGTCACGGTTCATCGGCTGCGGGAGGACAGCCTGCAGGGCGAGCGGGCGGTCGTCGACGTGCTGCGGATGATGAATGTGCCGCTGACGCATGCTAACGGCAGCGTGCGCGTCCAGGGAAATGGCATCCTCAAGGCTGGCGAATTCGACGGCGACGCCTTCACCGACGGCGTGCTCGCGATGGTCGCGGCCTCTGTGTTCGCGGAAGGCACGTCCCGTTTCTACAATGTAGAGAATCTGCGCTACAAGGAATGCGACCGGATTTCCGACTTCGTGGCGGAGCTGCGCAAGGCGGGCGCCGACGTCGAGGAGCGCCGCAGCGAGATCATCGTGCACGGCAAGCCGGAAGGCGTCGCGGGCGGCACCGTCATCGACTCGCATTTCGACCACCGCGTGATCATGGCGCTCTCCATTGTCGGCCTGCGCGCGAAGGAGCCGATCGTGATCCGCGACACGCATCACGTGGCGAAGTCTTATCCGAATTTCTTCGAACATCTGACCGGCATCGGCGGCCGCATCGAGCGGCTCGAAGGCTGATGCGTTGAGATGCCTTAAGCGAAAGGAGCGAGAGACCATGTCATACCGGCACCCTGACCGGGAGACGATCAAGCGCATTCTGGAAGAATCCGACACGATCGCCGTCGTCGGCCTGTCCGACAATCCCGAACGGACGAGCCACATGGTGGCCGCCGCGATGCAGGCGAAGGGATACCGGATCGTGCCGGTAAATCCGAACGCGGACACCATCCTGGGCGAGAAATGCTACAAGTCGCTCAAGGACATTCCGTTTCCCGTCGATCTTGTCAATGTGTTCCGGAGAAGCGAATATTGCGCCGACGTTGCCAGGGAAGCGGCCGAGATCGGCGCGAAGACGCTCTGGCTGCAGCTCGGCATCGTCAGCGAGGAAGCGGCCGGGATCGCGGAGGCGGCGGGCATGAACGTCATCATGGACCGCTGCATCAAGGTCGAGGATTCGATTCTGCTGCCGGAAGGGAAAACCAACCGCTGAGTTCGGATAAAAGCGGCGCGCGCCTCCAACAATAAAGTTGGCTTCTGACGTCTTACCGGCGTCATGGAGACTAACCTTCCGCTTAGGAGGCAACAGCCGAATGTATAACCAATCTTCGTTCCAAAGCGGCCAGTCTTTCGGTGCCGGTCAGCACCGCTATCAGCCGGCCGGGTTCGTGCAATCCCAGTATCAGGGGCAGCTGTCGCGCTCGGCGGCTTCCGGTCCGGTGACGGCGAAGCTCGGTTATCAGGCCGGCCAGCAGCAGTCGTTCGGGCAACAGTCCTTCGCCGGACAGGCCGGTGCGTTCCAGGTTTCCTCGTTCAGCGCGCAGCAGCAACAGCATCCGGTCTACCGCGCGACGAACGCCCGTCAGCAGGATGGTCCGGTCATCCAGCACACCGGCTATCAGGCGGGCGTGCAGCAGAACTTCCAGCAACAAAACTTTGCGGGTCAGGCCGGCATGTCTTCGTTCGGCGCGCAGCAGCAACAGTATCCCGTCTACCGTGCGACGAACGCCCGTCAGCAGGATGGTCCGGTCATCCAGCACACCGGCTACCAGGCCGGCGCATTCGGTCAACAGAACCGCTACAGCTTCTGATCGCCAATGGCAGGGCGGACTTCCAAGGTCCGCTCTTTTTTGTTTTTGACAAACCGCGGGCGAACGCGTACCATCGAAATAGGCCTCGCGGACGGCATACGCGGGGTTCCATGCAGCGACTTATGTAGCGCAGGAGGAGAAGGCGTGAAGCTTATCGGCAATCTGCAGCAATTCGGTCGGGCGCTCATGCTCCCGATGATGGCGCTGCCGGCAGCAGCCGTCTTCCTCAG
Source organism: Thermobacillus sp. (assembly GCF_003390775.1). NCBI lineage: Bacteria > Bacillati > Bacillota > Bacilli > Caryophanales > Paenibacillaceae > Thermobacillus > Thermobacillus sp. Next base: position 16,231 of record NZ_QEWA01000025.1, read on the forward strand.
TCTGAGCGGGCTGCCCTGGGATGACTGGGGCATGTCGCCGATGGCCGGTCATTTGACCAAGGCCGGCGAAATTCTGTTCCATGCACTGCCCTATCTGTTCGCGCTCGGCGTCGCGCTCGGCATGACCGGCAATGCCGTGGCGGCCGGCGTATCGGCGCTTGCGGGCATGTTCATCTATACGGCCGTCACCGGCTCGTACGCGGGACTGGACATTCAGCCGACGGTGCTGATCGGCGTCGTCATCGGCATCGCGGCCGGTTACAGTTATGAACAGTTCAAGGATTTCCGCCTGCCCGAGTACCTGCAGTTCTTCGGGGGGCCGCGGTTCGTGCCGCTGTTCGTCAGTTTCGTCTCGCTCGCCTTTTCGATCATCATGATCGAGATCGCGCCGCCGATCCAGGACGGGATGGCCGTTCTCGGCGAAGCGGCAAAAGCGGCCGGCGGGTTCGGCGTTTTTCTGTTCGGATTCACCTACCGGATTCTTGTCGCCTTCGGACTTCACCATCTCGTCAGCCACGCGTTCTGGTTCCAGGTCGGCGCCTATGAGACCGAAGCCGGCATGATCGTATACGGGGATCTTCCGCGCTACTTTTCCGGCGATCCTTCGGCCGGCGCGTACATGGCCGGACTGTATCCGATCATGATGTTCGGACTGCCGGCGATCGCACTGGCGATCATCCGCGAGGCGCGGGAAGACCTGAAGCCGAAGGTGAGAAAGACGTTCATATCCGCCGCCCTGTCCTCGTTTCTGACGGGCGTGACGGAGCCGGTCGAGTTCGCCTTCATGTTCGCGGCTCCTTATCTGTTCGTGCTGCATGCTTTTCTGTCCGGACTCATCATGTGGCTGACTTACGAACTCGGCATACTGCACGGTTTTTCGTTCTCCGCGGGCGCATTTGATTTTTTCATCAACCTGCATCTCTCCACGAAAGGCTGGATGCTGCTGCCGATCGGTCTGGCCGTCGGCATCGGCTATTATTGGCTGTTCCGCTGGGCCATCCAGCGGTTCGACATCCCGACGCCCGGACGGGAGGAAGGTTCGCCGCTTGACGAATGGGCGGGAGACATTCCTTACCGCGCGCCGCTGATTCTGCAGGCGATCGGAGGCAAGGACAACATCATCCAGATGGAAGCCTGCATCACGCGGCTCCGGCTGAAACTGCACGACGACAAGCAGCTTGACGTGCCGGCGCTCCGCAGTCTCGGCGCGGCGGGCGTCATCCGGCTGGGCGGCGGAAATGTGCAGATCGTGTTCGGCACCTTCTCCGAGCTGATCCGCGAGGAAATCCTGAAAGTGATGAAGCGCGACCTGAGGCGGGTGCAGTTCAAGTCGCCCGTCCAGGGACGGATGATTCCGCTCGACGAAGTGCCCGATCCGATCTTCGCGGGCCGGCTGGTCGGCAACGGCGTCGCCTTCGTGCCGGAACGCGGCGAGGCGGCGGCTCCTGTCGGGGGGGTCGTCATCCATGTCCATCCGGCGAAACATGCCGTCGGCATCCGCACGCCGGAAGGGCTGGAGGTGCTGCTGCATGTCGGAATCGACACGATGGAACTGAATGGCGCCGGTTTTCTGATGTTTGTGAAAGAAGGCGATACGGTCGTCCCCGGCCAGCTGCTGCTCCGGTTTGATCTGGGGCATATCCGGAGCGCCGGCAAGTCGCCGGTCACGCCGATGGTCATCACCAATCCGGAACGCGTCCGTTCATGGGTGTTCGCCCCGTATACGGCCGTCAAGAAGGGGCAGGCATCGGTCATGTCTGTCGTGTTGGAAGAGAGAGACGGTGGAGGAGAGAGACGATGATTCAAGGGGTAGGCGCATCATCGGGCATTGCGATGGGCAAGGCGTTCGTTCTGCCGAACTGGGAGTGGGACGTGCCGGACCAGAAGATCGACGTCACGGACCTCGCTCGGGAGTTCGAGCGCCTGTACGAAGGCATCCGTTCGTCGAAGCGGGAAATCGAGCAGATCAAGGGCGAGCTTGCCGATGTCGTCGGCAGCGAGGAACGGAGTATCTTCGACGCCCATCTGGCCATTCTGAACGATCCGGTCTTCATGAACGAGATCCAGGGCATCATCAAGCGCCAGTACAAGGCGGCCGAAGCGGCGGTCAAGGAAGCGATCGACCACTTCGTGACGATGTTCGATCTCCTCGACGACGAATACATGAAGGAGCGGGCGCTCGACATCAAGGACGTGGGCAACCGGCTGCTCAAGCATCTGCTCGGCATGCCGGAGATTTCGCTGCCGACGGACACGCAGCCGTTCATCCTTGTGGCGCGTGAAATTTCGCCTTCCCAGCTCGTCCATCTCAATCCGCAGCATGTGCTCGGCATCGTGACGATCACCGGCAGCATGACGTCGCATGCCTCCATCATGGCGCGCGCGCTCGGCCTTCCGCTTGTCACCGGGCTGGACGTTCCGCTGGAGACGCTGGCCGAGACCGGCGACATGATGATCATCGACGGTGACACCGGCATCGTCATCCCCCGGCCGACGGAGGAACAGATCCGGATCTACACCGAGCAGCAGCGCCGGCAGACCGAACATCGCAGCCGGCTGCGCCGGCTGGCCGGCGTCCGCTCCGTCACGCCGGACGGCAAGGAGATCGCGCTGGAAGCGAACATCAGCTCGCTGAAGGAACTGGAGGTGGCGCTGCAGTCCGGCGCCGCCGGCGTCGGGCTGTTCCGGACGGAGTTTCTGTACATGGACCGGCATCAGTTTCCCGGCGAAGACGAACAGTTCGAAGTGTACAAGGCGGTGGCGGAGAAGCTGGCCGGCCGGCCGCTCATCATACGGACGCTGGATATCGGCGGCGACAAAAACCTCGATTATTTCGAAATCGGGGAAGAGGACAACCCGTTCCTCGGCTACCGCGCGATTCGCATCTGTCTGGACCGTCCGGATCTGTTCAAGACGCAGCTGCGGGCGATCCTCAGGGCCAGCGCGTACGGCAAGGTCAAAATCATGTATCCGCTCATCTCGTCCGTCGAGGAAGTGCGCGCCGCCAACCGGCTGCTGGAGGAAGCGAAGCGGGAGCTTCAGGCGGAAGGCGTGACGTTCGACCCGAATGTGCCGTGCGGCATCATGATCGAACTTCCGTCCGCCGTCACGATCGCCGACCTGCTTGCGGAAGAGGTCGATTTCTTCAGCATCGGCACGAACGATCTGATCCAGTTCGTCCTGGCGGTCGACCGGATGAACGAGCGGATCTCGCGCCTGTATCAGCCGTTCCATCCCGCCGTGCTCCGCATGCTGCGGATGACGGTGGATGCGGCGAAGCGCCGGGGCATCCATGTCGGCGTCTGCGGGGAGATGGCGGGCGATCCGCGCGCGCTGCCGATCTGGCTCGGACTGGACGTGGACAGCATCAGCATGTCGTCCCATTCCATCCTGCCGATCAAAGAGCACCTGCTCCATACGCACCGCTCGGACAGCATTGATCTGCTCAACCGGCTGTGGGAGTGCCGGACGGAGGAAGAAGCGATTCGGCTCCTGGAGGCGTTCCGGTTGTCGGTCGAAGCGCGGATGGAGGCGGCGAACGGGGACGGGAAGCCGGCATCGGTCAAGCGGAGCGCGCCTGCCGGCAAATCTCCGGATGCGAACGTTCCCGCGGCGGAGCCGGGCATCCGGAATCCGGCCCGGCCGGCGGGCACGGCGGGGGCGCCCTGATGGCGGGATCTGCTCCTTCCGAAGGCAAAGCGGACATCCGGCGCCGGCGGCTGCGGCGCGCCGCGCGCTGGCTGGCGCCCGTTGGCTGGATGGCGGTCATCTATGCGCTGTCCTCCCGGCCCGCTGATGAGCTGGACGGCATGTTGCCGCTGTTTCAGAGGTTCATTCCCGGCATGACCGATTTCAACTGGGGGCATTATGCCGCCTATTTCATTCTGGCGCTGACGTTCGAATTCGCGATCGGCGCCGCGTCGCGGCGGCTGCTTGTCAAAGCGGCGGTCGTCCTTGTCTGCGTGCTCTACGGGGTGACGGACGAGTATCACCAGTCGTTCGTTGCCGGGAGGATGCCGGATTCGCTTGATCTGCTGAACGACGGCATCGGCGCCGCGGCGGCGGTATGTTTCACGGCGCTGCCGGGCGTGCGGCGCATCTGGTGCAAGCTGCCCGGCCAGACAAATTTTGATACATGAGGACAGCAGGAGTCTTGTCCGCGCGGGTCGAATAAGTAACTCCGACGCGAACTGCGGCCGTTCGGCAGCCGCGGCCGTTCGCTTCTTTGTTGACGAAGGAGTGACAGACTTGCGCAAATGGTGTTCCTGCGGCAGCGAGATGAAGATCCGGCTGTCCACCGTCATCTATTCGGGACGTGTCGAGATTGACAATGTGCCGATTTATTCATGTCCGGCCTGCAACCGCAACGAAGTGTTTCCGGAAGTCAAGCCGGATTTGACGGGGTTGATCGTAAAGCTGGGCGAGAAGCCGCCGAGGCAGTCGTTTTCCTTCAGCGAATGGAGCGAGTGGGCCGATCTGCTGCTGCAGGCCGGGATGGGCGGCAAAGAACCCGACGCCCGGGAAGTCGAACGGTTGGTCGAGGAGCGCGTCAATGCGCTGCTGGATCTGCACTTGCTGGCGCAGTCGCTGGGCGATGTCGGCTGGCAGGAGGAATTGCGCAGCCGATTGTCCCAGATTACGCGCAGAACACCGAATACATAAATGTTCGTCTGCCCAATCCCCGTGATCGGTTTGCGTTGCGCTCGTCCCGAATTTGTCGTAAAATGATAACCAATGAATGCTATTCACGGCGGACGGCGGCATGACGACTAAATCGAGATATGGAGAGAAGGAACGTGACGGTAACCATTTATGATGTAGCGCGTGAAGCCGGAGTCTCGATGGCGACGGTGTCCCGGGTTGTGAACAACAACCCGAACGTAAAGCCGCAGACGCGCAAGAAGGTGTTCGAAGCGATCGAACGGCTCGGCTATCGTCCCAACGCGGTCGCGCGGGGACTTGCGAGCAAGAAGACGACGACGGTCGGCGTTGTCATCCCGGACATTTCGAACGCGATCTTCGCGGAAGTGGCGCGGGGTATCGAAGATATCGCCAACATGTATCATTACAATATCATCCTGTGCAACGCGGACAAACGCAAGGACAAGGAAATCCGCGTGGTCAACACGCTGCTGGAGAAGCAGGTGGACGGGCTGCTGTTCATGGGCGGCACCGTGACGGAGGAGCATCTGCAGGCGTTCAAGTCCGCGAATGTCCCGATCGTGCTGTGCGCCACGACCGATGAGCATGGCTCGATGCCGTCCGTGGATATCGATCACGAATCGGCGGCATTTGACGCGGTGTCGGCGCTCACGGGCGCGGGTCATCGCCGCATCGCGATGATCAGCGGCACGCTGCAGGACCCGTCTAACGGGTATGCCCGGTTCCAGGGGTACCGGCGGGCATTGGAAGCGGCCGGCATTCCTTACGACGAATCGCTGGTACGCGTCGGCAATTACCGCTATGAATCCGGCGTCGAGGCGATGAAGTATTTCCTCGAACTGGATGAACGGCCGACGGCTGTCTTCGCCGCCACGGACGAGATGGCGATCGGAGCCATCCACTATATCCAGGATTTCGGCCTGCGAGTGCCGGAAGATGTATCCGTTATCAGCGTGGACAACACGCGCATGGCGTCGATGGTGCGGCCGCAGCTGTCGTCCGTCGCCCAGCCGATGTATGACATCGGGGCCGTGTCCATGCGCCTCCTGACCAAGCTGATGAAGAAGGAGCGGGTCGATCAGCTGCGCGTCATTCTGCCGCACGAACTGATCACGCGGCAATCCGTGGCCGCCGCGCATTAACCGATCGTGATTCGTACAGGTTGAACGGCTTCCGTCCTCGCCAGTCTTGGGGGGGACGGACAGCCGTTTTCTGTCTTGCACCACAGCGAAAGAGGGCGAAGCAGCACATGACATTCGGAACTGTCGGCATCATCGGAGCCATGAAAGAAGAAGTGGAGCTTCTGCATCGGAATGTGCGGGTGACCGGCACCCGTTCGAAAGCCGGCATTGATTATGCGACGGGCGAACTTCACGGCAAGCAAGTGATTTTCTGCCGCTCGGGCGTCGGCAAGGTGAACGCGGCCATATGCACGCAAGTGCTGATTGATCAGGGCGTGGACTGCGTATTGTTCACCGGCGTCGCCGGCGCGCTCGATCCGGATTTGAACGTCGGCGACATCGTCATCTCGACCGTCTGCCAGCAGCACGATATGGACGTGACGGCGCTCGGATTCCCGCGCGGCGTCATTCCGTTCCAGGAGCAATCGGAATTCGCTGCGGACGACAGGCTTGTCGGGCTGGCCGTCAGCGCGGGCGAATCCCTGTTTCCCGGCCGGTGCCGGACGGGGAAAGTGTTGTCCGGCGACCAGTTCATCGCGAGCCGCGAGACGGTGCGGGAATTGCGCGAGACGATGGGCGGCGCATGCGTCGAGATGGAAGGCGCGGCGGTCGCACAGGTGTGCGCGATGAACGGCGTGCCGTTCGTCATCATCCGCTCGATGTCGGACCGCGCCGACGGCGGCGCGCCAGACAGCTTCGAGGCGTTCACCGTCGAAGCGTCCAACCGTTCGTACCGGCTCGTCGAGGCGATGATCATGCGCATGGGGGACATGGCATAACGAATGTGAAGAGACCGTTCCAATAACGTTGGAACGGTCTTTTTGGCGCCAGCCGTTCTTGCTTGCAATGTCACAGAAATTGGACGGCGAGCTCCTTCGTGCGGCGGTTCGCTTCCGCAATGGCATCCCGCCGGGGAATCGGCGTCCAGCTCTCCGCATCGTCGAGCCATGTCCCGGGGAGCGCCACGGGGCTTTCGGCCTGCCAGGCGCGGATCCAGTCTTCCGGCAGCCGGCCGCCGTCGCCGCCTTTCCGGGTCGCGGCCGCCGCAGGATGATCGGTCATCTCCAGCCAGACGAGCGACCAGGCGCGCGGCACGACGCGCCAGATGTCGTAGCCGCCGCCGCCGACGGCGATCCACCGCCCGTCCGCGTACTGATGGGCCAGTTCATGGATGACGGCGGGCATTTCGGCGTAGATGGACATGCTGCAATGAATGTGCGACAGCGGGTCGTAGGCGTGCGCGTCGCAGCCGTGCTGACTGACGATGACGTCGGGCCTGAACGATTCCGCGGCGCGCCGGACGGTATCGCGGAAACATTCCAGCCACGACTCGTCCTCCGTGTACGGCTCGACCGGCATGTTGACCGACCGGCCGTATCCCTCTCCTTCACCGCGTTCGTGGACAAAACCCGTGCCGGGAAACAAATATTTACCTGTCTCGTGGATCGAGTACGTCATGATGTCGGGATCGGAGTAGAACATCCATTGCACGCCGTCGCCGTGATGCACGTCCGTGTCGATATACATGACTCTGGCGCCCCAATGCTTGCGGATGTGGGCGATCGCGGCAGCCGCGTCGTTGTAGATGCAGAAGCCGGAGCCTCTGCCAGGCAGCGCGTGATGCAGCCCGCCGGCCATATGGTAGGCGTGGCCGGCCTTGCCGGACATGACGAGCTCGGCGGCGAGCAGCGACCCGCCGACGATCAGTGCGGCCGCGTCATGCATGCCCGGAAAGCACGGCGTATCCTCGGTGTCCAGCCCGTATCGTCCCGCGTCATCCAGATCGGCCTGCGCGGGCTCGGGCACGCTGAGGGCGCGCACGATCCGCACATAATCGGCGCGGTGAATGCGAAGCAGCTGTTCATCTGTAGCCGGCTCGGGCACCGCAATCTGCGCGTCGTTCAGCGCGCCCATCCGCCGCAGAAGGTCGATGGCGAGCGTCAGCCGTTTCGGATTGAAGGGATGGCTTTCGTTGAATTTATATCGGATTTCGCCGGCATGGTGAACGAATACGGCGTTTTCCGGCATTCTGCGTTCTTCCTTTCCGCTGAACTTCTGACAAGCCGGATCAGTACATGATCCGCCGCTGGAAGCGGATGCGGTCGAACCGTTCGATCGATTCGAGCGGCACCTCCTTGCCGATGCGCACCATCAGGCAGTTTGCGGGATGCGCGCAAATCTCCGGATCGTCCGTGGCATGCCAGACCATGTCGACGGACTTCATCAGCCTCTCCATCATTTCGCGGTACTGCCACACGTTCAGACCGCTGCCTTCCAGATCCCAATGCCAGTAATATTCCGTCGTGAAGACGATGGCGTTTTCGAGCTGACCGTCTTCAAATGCGAGCCGGATCATCCGCTTGCCGAGCCCGCATGAGCGGTAGTCGTCCGCGACCTCGATCGCGCCGAGCTCGATCAGATCCTCGAGTCCGCCTGCAGACCACCGTTCCAGTTCGTCCGGGTAATGGAACGTCACGTAGCCGACGATCGTCTGCCCGTCGCGGGCAATTATGATTCGCCCTTCGGGCAGACCCGCGATTTCGATGAGCGCGGCATGCTGCTCGGCAGGACGGCGGAAAGCGTCCAGCTTCGGATGCATCGTAAAGCCGGCGAGCCTCTCCGGAGGAACCGGTCCCTCCACGATCAGCTCGCCCTTCGGGGTCGTCACGCGAACGCAGTGGTAGATTTTGCGGTGCTCCATGGTCTGCGGCCTCCTGTCCGCTTGAAACGCAGTCATTTCCGGCTTCAGAAGTTTCTTCGTCCATCGTAGCAGATTCCGCAGCCCGTGAGAAGTATAGGCGATGCGCGGACAGTTGTGCTATAATGGCGTTGTCTGCCTGCATAACGCGCTGATTCAGGAGCAGTTTCGGTAAACCGACGTGTAAGCGCATTCTTGCGGGTAACGGCGAAGTAATCGTCACATGGGAGGTTGATTTCCAGCATGGAAGACCGTCACCAGGAACGAATCGCGCCGGTCGCAGCAAACCCGAACATGAAGAACTATGAGGAGACGTATGCCTCCTTCTCGTTCGAGGAAGCGGAGAAAGCCTTCTCCTGGCATACGACCGGCCGGGTGAACATGGCGTATGAAGCGATCGACCGGCATGTCGAGTCCGGAAAAGGGGACAAAATCGCGCTCCTTTACAGCGACGCCGTCCGCGACGAATCGTATACGTTCGCAGAACTGGCGAAACGTTCGAACCGTTTCGCGAACGTGCTGCGGAAGCTGGGCGTGGCGAAAGGCGACCGTGTCTTCATCTTCATGCCCCGGACGCCGGAACTGTACATCAGCCTGCTCGGCAGCCTGAAGGTCGGCGCCGTCGTTGGTCCACTGTTCGAGGCGTTCATGGAGACGGCGGTCAAGGACCGGCTGCTTGATGCGGGAGCCGTTGCCATTGTGACGACCCCTGCGCTGCTGCATCGCGTGCCGAAGGACGAGTTGCCCGACCTGAAGCACATCATCGTGGTCGGCGGCGCGCCGGAAGGCGAAGGATTCGTCGATTTCGAAGCCGAGATGGCGCAGGCTTCGGACGAGGCCGACATCGAATGGCTCGGCCGCGAGGACGGCCTGATTCTCCACTACACGTCGGGATCGACCGGCAAGCCGAAGGGCGTTTACCATGTGCAGAACGCCATGATTCAGCACTATGTCACCGGCAAATTCGTACTCGACCTGAAGGAGGACGACACTTACTGGTGTACGGCGGATCCGGGCTGGGTGACAGGCACCAGCTACGGAATATTCGCGCCCTGGCTGCACGGGGTGACGAACGTCGTGCGCGGCGGCCGTTTCAGCCCGCAGGACTGGTACAGCACGATCGAGAAATACGGTGTAACGGTCTGGTACAGCGCACCGACGGCATTCCGCATGCTGATGGGCGCCGGCGATGAGATCGTCAAGCAGTTCAATCTGTCGAGCTTGCGCCATGTCATGAGCGTAGGCGAGCCGCTCAATCCGGAAGTTGTCCGCTGGGGACTCAAAGTCTACGGCCAGCGCATTCATGACACCTGGTGGATGACGGAGACGGGCGCACAGTTGATCTGCAATTATCCATGCATGGACATCAAACCGGGATCGATGGGCCGCCCGCTTCCGGGTATCAAGGCCGCCATCATCGACGATCAGGGCAATGAGCTGCCGTCTTACCGGATGGGCAACCTGGCAATCCGCACACCCTGGCCGTCCATGATGCGCAAGATCTGGAACAATCCCGCAAAGTACGAAGAATATTTCCGCATTCCGGGCTGGTATATTTCCGGCGATTCGGCTTACGTGGACGAGGAAGGCTACTTCTGGTTCCAGGGCCGGATTGACGACGTGATCAACACGTCGGGCGAACGCGTCGGACCGTTCGAAGTCGAGAGCAAGCTCGTCGAGCACCCGGCCGTTGCGGAAGCCGGCGTCATCGGCAAACCCGATCCGGTACGCGGCGAGATCATCAAGGCGTTCATTTCGCTGCGCGAAGGCTATACGCCGTCCGAAGAGCTGAAGCAGGATATCGCGAGGTTCGTGAAGGAAGGGCTGTCCGCCCATGCGGCGCCGCGGGAGATTGAGTTCAAGGACAAACTGCCGAAAACCCGCAGCGGCAAGATTATGCGCCGCGTGCTGAAAGCCTGGGAGTTGAACCTCCCGACCGGCGACTTGTCGACGATTGAGGATTGACAATCGGGAATTGCGGACAGAAGACGGGAGCGCCATCCGGTCATCGCACTGACCGGATGGCGCCCGTTGTCATGTCCGCTATTCGGGAAGGGCAACCGGAGCCGAAGCCGGTGATTCGCCGGCGGCATTCACGGCCGTCACCCGGATGTAGCCCGTGGCGATGGGCGAGACATATTCGAACCGGTTCGTGTTCACTTCCCCGATTCGTCGGTACAGGCTGCCATCTTCACTGAAGTAGATCCGGTAGGTCTCCACGCGTTCGGCTTCCGGATTGGCGTTCCATTTCACGGAAAAGCCGATCTCGGTCCGCTCGATCGCGAGGCCGCCAGGCACGGAAGGTTCCGCGCCCTGCGGCTCCTGGTCAGTCTCGCCGTCCGGCAAGGCCGCCTGAGGATCTTGGGAACCGTACGGAGACGGCTGCTGGACGGACGGCCCGCTGCCGTAGGTGACGATGGCGCTCGGCGCCGACTCCCTTCCCGCGACGTCGACCGTCGTGATGTAATAGCGGTAATGATTGGCCGCCGAGACATAGTTGATGAACCGCATGTTTTCGACATGATAGATCGACTCTCCCGTCTTCACGAACGGGCCGCCGTTCATCGAGCGGTACAGCCGGTAGCCGACAACATCCGCTTCGGGCGCGCCTTTGAACGTGATCCGAACGGCGGAGGCATCGGTGAGCTCCTCAACCGCAAGCTGGGTGGGCGGCGAAGGATCGCGTCCGTCGTCGACCCGCGGGTCCACCCTCGACGGCGCGTTGTTCGCCGCATCCTTCGGGATGAAGTACGACAGCGGCCTGCGGCTGGACGCCGGCATCTGCGCCATCGCGGCTTCAATCTCCTCGAACAGCACGTCGAGCGGCTTCTCCCGGACGATGAGAATTTCTTCCCGTACAAAGTCGGACGGCGTCGTCAGCTGGGCTATGTAAGGGATGCCCTTGTAGTTGATCACCTTCATCTTGACGAGCGCATCGTCCTCTTCTTTCGGGAGATAGTCTTTATTGAACCAGTCGGTGACCAGTTTGCCGTACTGTCTGGTCAGTTGAGTCGGCCGCTTGCCGCTGACGCCAGACACCGTCGCCTTCACGATGCCCTCCGGCTGCTTGAACTCCTTCGTAGGGAACAGGTCGGGCCGCGCCTTCGTCACCTCGTTCATGATCTTCGCCCAGATGTGCTGGGCCCGGTAGCGCGCGTCGCCGGTGAGCGTATGGACCGGCTTCTTGTGTCCCGCCCATACCCCGAGCGTAATATCCGGCGTGAACCCCATGAACCAGACGTCTCCGTAGCTTTGCGTCGATCCTGTTTTCCCGGCAATCGGAATTTCCTTGTTCTCGTATTCCCGCCGCACGACGGAACCGGTGCCGTTGGTAATGACCGTGCGCAGCATGTCCGTGACGAGGAACGCCGTCCGGTCGGAGAACACTTGCTGAGGACGCGGTTTGTGCTCGTAGATGATCTTGCCGGAGCTGTCCGTAATCTTGCGGATCATGTACGCGTCGTTGAACACGCCGCCGTTCGGAATGGCGCCGTAGGCGTTCGTAAGCTCCTCGACCGTAACGCCGACGCTGAGCCCGCCGATGACACCCGTCTGGGCGTAGTCGTCTTCCGGCTGCAGCGTGGTGATGCCCAATTTGCGCACGAATTCCCAGGCTTTCGGGATCGTCACCTTATCCAGGAACAGTTTCAGCGCGGGCAGGTTGAGCGAGCGGTTGAGGGCTTCTCTCGCCGTTACGAGCCCGTTGTAGCCGCCGTGAGACGAGTTGCCGGCCGAGTTCTTCGGGAAGTGGAAGCCTTTCTGGCCGTCCTTGAGCACGATCGGCGCATCGTCCAGAATGGACGCCGGCTGCACAAGTCCCGCGTCAATGGCGGGCAGATAGGCGGCGATCGTCTTCATCGTCGAACCCGGCTGACGCGTCATCTGCGTCGCATAGTTCATCTGTTCCACATAGAAGTCGCGTCCTTCGATCATGCCGAGGATGGCGCCCGTCTTGTGGTCGATCATCATCGCCGCAACCTGCTCGATGCCTTTCTCTTTATGGTCGGGGGAGAAGTTGTCCGGATTCGACGCGATTGCACGCATCAAATCGTAGACTTCCTTGTCGATCGTCGTATAGATGTGATAGCCGCCGCGCAGCAATTCCTCGCGTTTTTCCTCGATCTTGTAGGCGAATTCCGGCTTGGCGAGATCGGCTTTCGTCAGGTCCGGATTCTCCGACAGGAGCAGAATCTCGACTGCCTGGCGCTCCGCTTCGAGCATCAGGTACGGATAGGTATTGTAGGCTTTCTTCTCCGGCTTCGCGAGCGACGCGCGGATGTCGAACGCCAGCGCTTCATCGTATTGTTCCCGCGTGATGCGTCCGGTCTCGAGCATCCGCCGGAGCACGAGCTTCTGCCGATTGATCGCATAGCCGATGCCTTCTTCGTTGTACTCGCCCTTGCTCGTGAAGGCCGTATAGGCGGCCGGACGCTGAGGCAGGCCGGCCAGATAGGCCGCCTGGGCGATATTGAGCTGGTTCAGGTCCTCAATGCCGAAAATCCCTTTGGCCGCCGCTTTGATGCCGTACAGGTTGTAACCGGACGAGCCGTTGCCGAAGTGCACCTTGTTGAGGTACGCGGTCAGAATCTCTTCCTTCGAAAGGAATCTTTCCAGCCGGAGCGCGAGGAAAATTTCCCGCACTTTGCGGCTGTCCGTGACTTCGAGCGACAGGAACACCTGCCGGGCGAGCTGCTGCGTCAGCGTGCTGCCGCCCGTCCGGGTGTCCTCGTTCAGCAATTTCTGCTTGACGGCTCGTCCGAGCGCCCAGATGTCGATGCCCATATGTTTGAAGAAATCGTCGTCTTCAATCGCGAGCACCGCATCGATGACCACCTGAGGAATCTTGTCATACGTGACAAGCTGGCGGTCTTCCTCGGTGCGAAGCTGGCCGACCGGCGTGTCGTCGTTGAAGTAAACGTATCCCGTCACGTCGTAGTCGCCGATCTTGCTTTCGATATACGAACGCGACCGCACCGGCTCGTCTTTCACCAGGGAAGCGACATAGCCGGCGACGGCGCCGCCGGCGAACAGGGCGAAGATGAAGCAGAAGATGAAGAGCCATTTGAAGGTCTGCCATGCGGCATAACCGAAGACCAGCCATCCGTTTCTTCCGGGAGGCTTATTGCTCTTTTCCATATGGTTGTATCTCCCCCTCCGAATCACGACTACCATTATAGCACATTTTTGCCGCGCAAGGTTTGGAATCGCGTCCGGGCGGCGGGCCGCGCGCGGTTGACGAGCCGCTTCCGCGTGTGGTATAACGCTGGTATCGGATTTTTGAAACAGGCAATGACGGGAACGAGTAGCCAGCGGATGGCCGCATCCAGAGAGCCGGTGGGAGCTGCGAACCGGTTGCGGGCCGCGGGCGAATTACATCCCCGAGCCGGTTCGGCGAACATGCTGCGGAACAAGTAGCCGGACCCGGATGCGCCCGTTATCGCGCAGCGAGTGAAAGCGTGAACTCCGGCCGGGTTGCGCGCTTTAACGAGGGTGGTACCGCGGGCAGCAAGTCCTTCTCGTCCCTTGGACGAAGGGGCTTTTTTGCTGTTTTGCGGCATATGCCGCGCGTTGCGGGTCAGAACGTTACAGGTGAACGGAGGAACAGTCATGTCAGATCGAGTGGAGCTTTCGCCCGAGCAGCGGGCGGAAGTGGAACGTCAGCTGGCGGTGATCCGCCGCGGCGTCGTCGAGATTGTGCCGGAAGAAGAATTGGAAGCGAAGGTGGCCGAATCCGTCCGGACGGGAAGGCCGCTCAAAGTGAAACTGGGGCTTGATCCGTCCGCCCCGGACATCCACATCGGCCATACGGTCGTGCTGCACAAACTGCGCCAGTTCCAGCAGCTCGGCCACGAGGTGCAGCTCATCATCGGCGATTTTACCGGAAGGATCGGCGACCCGACCGGCAAATCCGAGACGCGCAAGCAGCTTTCGGAAGAAGACGTGAAGCGAAACGCCGAGACATACCAGAAACAGATCTTCAAGATTCTTGATCCGGCCCGGACGACGATCCATTACAACTCCGCATGGCTTGCGCCGATGTCGTTCGCCGATGTCGTGGGACTGGCCGCCAAGATGACGGTCGCCCGGATGCTGGAGCGTGACGATTTCACGAAGCGGTACCAGTCCGGACAGCCGATCAGCATCCACGAGTTCTTCTATCCGCTCATGCAGGGGTACGATTCCGTGGCGCTGGAAAGCGACATCGAGCTCGGCGGAACGGACCAGAAGTTTAATCTGCTCATGGGCCGGATGCTGCAGAAAGAATACGGCAAGGCGCAGCAGGCGGCGATCATGCTGCCGCTTCTTGAAGGGCTCGACGGCGTGAACAAGATGAGCAAAAGCCTCGGCAACTACATCGGCATCGACGAAGAACCGAACGAGATTTACGGCAAGGCGATGTCCGTGCCGGACGAGCTGATGGTGAAATATTACGAACTCGCGACGGACATTTCGCTGGAGGAGCTTGAGGAGCTGCGGAGGGGGCTCAAGGACGGCTCCGTTCATCCCCGCGATGCGAAAATGCGGCTCGCCCGCACCTTTGTCCGGATGTATCACGGCGAGGAGGCGGCAGAGGCGGCGGAACGCCATTTCGTGACCGTCTTCCAGCAGCGCGCCTTGCCCGATGACATCGAATCGGTCGATCTTCGTCTCAGCGACCTGGAGGACGGGGCGATCCGCATCGTGAAGCTGCTTACGGCGCTGGGGCTGCAGCAGTCCGGCAGCGAAGCGCGGCGCAGCGTGCAGCAGGGCGCCGTGCGGGTGAACGAGCGACGAATCGAGGATCCGAACGAGATGATCCAGCCGCAGGACGGCGACATCGTGCAGGTCGGCAAGCGGAAGTTCGTGAAGATTCGCCTGGTCTGACCGGAACGGATGCAAAACACAAGGGCCGCCTTCCCCTCGCGAAGAGGGAAGGGGCCCTTTGTCGTTGCGCCGAAGATCAGCGGCTGTAGAACTCGACGATTTGACGTTCGTCGATGTCCTGGGTCAGCTCGGAACGTTCCGGCAGCCGGATATAGCGGCCTTCCATCGCCTGTTCGTTGAACTCGAGATAGTTCGGCAGATGGCGGCGGGCTTCAAGCGCTTCTTTGATCACTTTCAGGCTGCGGCTGCGCTCGCGCAGACCGATGACGTCGCCCGGCGATACCTGGTAGGACGGGATGTCGACCTTCTTGCCGTTGACCGTCACGTGCCCGTGGGCGACCAGTTGGCGCGCTCCGGCGCGGCTGTTCGCGAAACCGAGCCGATAGACGAGGTTGTCAAGCCGGCTTTCCAGCAGGAACATGAAGTTCTCGCCCGCGATGCCTTTCATCTTGACGGCCTTGTCGAACAGGTTGCGGAATTGCTTCTCGCTGAGGCCGTACATGTGGCGGAGCTTCTGCTTCTCCATCAGCTGTGCGCCGTAGCCGCTCACTTTGCGGCGCTGGCCGGGGCCGTGTTGACCCGGCGGGAAAGGACGTTTCAGTTCTTTGCCGGTGCCGCTCAGCGAAATGCCGAGCCGGCGGCTCAATTTGAATTTGGGTCCAGTGTAACGTGCCATGTGTGGAATGTGCTCCTTCTTCAAATGGTTGTTTGAAAAAGGGTTAACGATTCGCCGACGCCGCCTTGCAACCGCGGATCCGGTCCCGGCGGGCAAAAATCAGCCGCGGCCCGCCGGCGGCAGACATCGGGAGGGTGACACTAAACCGTAGCCCTATTCAACACATAGATATTATAGATAAACGCGGCCCGATGTCAAGGCGCGTCTGCATTTTCTGCACTTCGGCGCGTCCGGCCGCAAGGGGCGGCCGGACGATTTGAAACATGACGCCCGAAAAAGATCGGAGCGGGTTTCCAACGTGCCGGTAGGAGAAAAGTCCCCGCCTTTCTCGCCGAATCCGGCTTGCGAAAACGGAAACTAGTGCAAAAAGATCAAAAATACGGTATGATAGAGTTGTTCTTTGATTGTTGTCGGGTTCATGTTCCATCTTGCATTGCCGTGTGCGGCAGGAAGGGTTGCCTATGCGCGTTCACGAAGTCGACGGTTCGCCTTCCCCGGCCGGTCGCCCGGACGAAGAGCGGAATAGGCCGATCCGTCCGCTGCTTACGGACAGTTTCGAGGTGTGGCTGAAGGAAATCGGGGAGAGCCGGGCATGGTCCGGATGCGCGTTCAGGCTTTTCGGCATTGACGGGAGCGAACTGGCGCGAGCCGGCGATCTGACCGAAGAAGTCGAGACGGTGCTCAGGGAATGCGTCTCCCGCGCCATGCGTTCCGGGGGCTCCGCGGAAGCGGATTCGATGCCGGACGGCCGTTACGTGGCGGCCTATTCCGTCGAGGAGCCTGAGAGATACGGCATCTGCGCGGTTCTCGGTTTCGTCATGCCGACGGCTGCGGGAGCGAACGCCTGCCGTTTGCTGGCGGAGGCCGGCTCTTTGCATTTCCGCAGCCGGGTGGCCGCCGCGGCGGAGCGCCGTTTGCTGCATCGCATCATGAAGTTCCAGCGGGAAGCCGACAGGGTGTGGAAGCGGAAAGACCTGCTCCATGACGCGGTGCGCCGGCTGCACGACCAGATCGACGTCCCCTCGCTTCTCAGAGAGACCATTTCCATCATCGAAACGTTGTTCACGGGCGCGGAATTGGAACTGCATCTGTCCCAGGATTACGCGGCAGTCGACCGGCGCGTCAAACCGCTCGTCTTCAAGCAGGGCGTCGATGAAATCTGTGCGCGCTCGTTCCTCGAAAGCCGGCCGATTACGGCGTACGGAGAGGACGGATCCGTGGAAGTCGCCGTGCCGTTCTCCGGCAAGCAGGCGGTATACGGCGTTCTGGACCTGAAGCTCAAGGCCGGCGAATGGAACGAAGCGGAGCTGCCTGCGTTCGTCATGCTTGCCGAGGAAGCCGGATCCGCGTTCGAACACGCGAAACTGTATGAACAATCGAACTTGCTCATCGCGGAATTGCAGCTCATCAACGACATGACGAAACGGCTCAACCAGTCGCTCCGTCCGAAAGAGATCTTCGAGTTTATCACGCGCGAGTTTCTGAATGTTTTCAAGGCGGAATTTTGCTGCGTGCTGCAATACGACCGCGAAGAACACCGCTTTATCGTGATGTCGTCGAACATTCCGGCGATGGTCGACGAGAGCTTCCCCGCGGATTACGGATTCTGCGGCATTGTCATGCAGACGAAGGAGCCGCTCATCATTTCCGATTATCGCGACTCGGGCAATGTCGAGTCGAAATTGATGGAAGTGACCGGAGCAAGATCTCTCATCGCTTCGCCGATTTTCGTCGGCGGCGAGGTCGGCGGCGTCATTCTCGTCGCCCACCGGAGCGCGAACTTCTTCTCCTACGACAATTACAAACTGCTGCAAGTGATCGCTTCGCACGTCGGGCTGGCCATCGCAAACGCCACGCTTCATGCCGCCGTCCGGCGGATGGCCATCACGGACAATCTGACGGGGCTGTACGCGCGCCATTACCTCAATGAGCAGATTCAGAAACGACAGCGTCAAGATCCGGGCGGCTCGCTCATCCTGGTCGATATCGATTTCTTCAAACGGGTGAACGATACATACGGGCACCAGATCGGTGACCAGATTCTGGTCCAGGTGAGCAATGTCATCAAGTCCTGCATTCGTGAAACCGATATCGCGGCGCGGTGGGGCGGCGAAGAACTGGCCGTGTATTTGCCGATGGCGCGCGTCGAGCAGGCGCTGCGCGTCGCCGACCGCATCCGGCAGCGCGTCGAGGCGGAGACCGAGCCGGATGTTACGGTGTCGTGCGGCGTATCGGAATGGACGCAGGATGACGAGAAGATCAGTCCCGAGACGTTGTTTTACCGCGCCGACATGGCGCTGTATGCCGCCAAGAACCGCGGCCGGAACACGGTGATTGCCGGGTAGCGCTCCGCCCGGCAGGCCGGCCGGCTTTTTTTGTTCCGGGACATGAAATGAAAGCCGTATAAGCCCGCAGCATCCGGGGACAGCCTATAGCGGAGAACCTGGATGAGCGGGAGAGATGCCCATGGGCTGCCGGTTGACGATTCGCCGCCTCGGACTGGGGGCGGCAATCCTTCTTGCCGCCGTGCAAATCGGGTGCGCCGGTCCGGAGACCGGCCGTCGCCCGGACGAAGTGCTGTCCATCGCTTCCGCCGGACTGGAAGGCGTGGACCGCTACACGTTCCGCACCCGGACCTCCGTCCGGTTCGACGGCATCGAACTGGAGGAGGAATCGTACGAAGGCGAGATTACCGGCCATGCGGTGCGTATGATTCGCAGCCTGTCCGACGGCTCCGCAAAGGCGGCAGACCCTGCGGCGACTCCGGCTTCCCGGCTTGCGGAGCTTGCAAAACGGGAGGCGGAGGTCGAATTTGCCGAGAAGGCGCCGGCCGGCTGTGTGGCGCTGCGCATCAAGCTGTCGGGGGAAGCGGCGGCGGAGGATGTGCGGGAGCGGCTGATGCGGCAGTTCGAACTTGCCGCGAAGAAGGCGGAATCCGGCCTTGCTGACGGGAGCCTCCAGACCGCGGATGCCGCGGCTGCGGATGCCTACCGCCGGGCCGTGGCGGATGAGACGGCGCGCTTCAAGGAATCGCTGACCCGGATGTTGAAAGATCTTCAGGCGGAGACCGGCGTGCTGGTCACGATCAACCGCAAGACGATGCTGCCGCTTCAGCTCGAGGAGACGACCGTGCTCCGGTACGAGGCGGGCGGCAGAGTGCGCACGGAGGAGCGGGTGACCCGCATGATGCTGGGCGGCTTCGACGGCAAACCGCCTGCATCATGAGCGGCTTGTCCGCCGCGTATGCCGGCTCCCAGCCATAGAAGAGGAGGATGAAAGAGATGAGGGATCCGCGGCTTACGGAACTGGCGGACCGGCTGGCCGGCTATTCGATTGATGTCCGGCCGGGCGAAAATGTGCTGATTGAAGTAATCGGCGGAGACAAGGAACTGGCCAAGGCGCTGGTTGAAGCGGTCGCGAAACGGGGCGGCCGGCCGTATGTCGAGCTTGCCGACCTCTCTGTGCGGCGCACCCTGCTCCGCCACGCGACGCGCGAACAGATCGAGGAGTGGGCGGCGTTCGACCTTGAACGGATGCGCCGGATGCACGGCTATATCGGCGTGCGCGCCGGCGACAACATCAGCGAGCTGGCCGATGTTCCGGAAGCGAACATGCGGCTGTACGAGCAGCTGTATGTGAGACCGGTGCATCTCGAGCGCCGGGTCAAAGCGACGAAATGGGTCGTGCTGCGCTGGCCGAATGCATCGATGGCGCAGCTTGCGGGCATGAGCACGGAAGCGTTCGAAGATTTCTACTTCCGGGTGTGCAACCTCGATTATGCGATGATGGACCGGGCGATGGAACCGCTGAAAGCGCTGATGGAACGCACCGACCGGGTGCGGATCACCGGTCCCGGAACCGACCTGACCTTCTCGATCAAGGGCATCGGCGCGAAGAAATGTTCGGGAAAGCGGAACATTCCCGACGGCGAGGTGTTCACGGCGCCGGTCCGCGATTCGGTGAACGGCACGATCACCTACAATACGCCGAGCAACCGCGGCGGTTTCACCTTCGAGCGAATCCGGTTCACGTTCGTGAACGGGCGCATCGTGGAAGCCGACGCGAACGATCCGGAGCGTCTCAATCAAATATTGGACACCGACGAAGGCGCGCGGTACATCGGCGAGTTCAGCCTCGGATTCAATCCGCACATTCTGCATCCGATGAACGATACGCTGTTTGACGAGAAAATCGCCGGCAGTCTTCATTTTACACCGGGTCAGGCTTATGAAGAGACCGACAACGGCAACCGTTCTTCCGTCCACTGGGATCTGGTGCTCATCCAGCGGCCGGAGTACGGGGGAGGCGAAGTCTGGTTCGACGGCCGGCTGATCCGGAAGGACGGACGGTTTGTCGTCCCGGAACTGGAAGGGCTTAATCCGGAAAATTTGTCGTAAATTACACCAATAAGCAGCTTCCTCTTGTAGGCGGCGTAAAATCACGCTATCATGGAGAAAAGTTCATCCTATTCCTATGGAGGGAATCGACATGTCCAACAATGCAGCGATCGTGGATATTTCCCAGACGGCCAACCGTTTCCGTTCGTCCATCGTGCTGCAAGCCGAGAACAAGTATATCGATGTCAAGAGCATTCTCGGTCTGTTCACGACGCTTGTGAGCGGCCATTCGTATGAACTTCACGTACACGGTCCGGATGCCGAAGAAGCGAAGGCGGCAATGGCCGAAGTATTTGCGAAACACAATCTGAACGTCACGATTGTTTCGGACTGATCTTCCCAGCGTTCGCGTCTCCTCTTTCCCGTTCGCGGTCCGCGGCTGTTCCCGCAGGCAGACGAGCTTGAGGTTTGCCCCGAATTCGTCTAATATACAAGTATAAGACGGCGTGGGCGGCCGCAGGGGGGAGAGTACCGTGTCTTCATCGGATGTCATGGTTCACCTGAATCAGAAGGCGCTTCTTCTGCTTCAGGAAGATGCAGATAAAATCGAGAAATTGATCAAAGTTCAGATGGACAATCTGACGACGCGCAAATGTCCGCTCTATGAAGAAGTGCTGGACACCCAGATGTACGGGTTTTCGCGCGAAGTCGATTTCGCGATCCGCGCCGGGTTGATCAGCGAATCGACCGGCAAACAGATGATCCAAACGCTTGAACGCAATCTGGCGCTGTTGTACGAAGCGCTCGGCGAAGGAAGGCTGTCTCCGTGAGAGGCGGCCTTTCGTCTTTTTCATGCGCTCTTGCTTCGGGCCGGGCAATTCCTTTACAATGGGTACATATAGTACCAGGGGAGATGACGAAGATGACCGAAGACGTTCTTGGCGGCAACATTCGCATATCCGACGACGTCGTCGCTACGATAGCCGGGATGGCGGCGCTGGAGACGCCGGGCATAGCCGGCATGTCGGGCGGCATATCGGAAGGACTGGCAAAACGACTCAGCGGCAAAAATGTACAAAAGGGCGTTTCGGTCGAGGTCGGGCAGCTGGAAGCGGCCATTGATCTTCGCGTCATTGTGCAATTCGGCATTCCGATCCAGTCGGTGTGCCGGCAGCTCCAGGACAATGTCCGCCAGGCAGTGGAGAACATGACCGGTCTTCACGTGGTGGAAGTGAACGTGAAAGTGGAAGGCGTCGCGTTCAAGGACGAGGAGAAGGAAGAAGCGCCGCAGCGTGTCAACTGACCGGAATCGGCTGAGAACATAAGCGGGACGGATCCGTACAGGATGCCGTCCCGCTCGTTTTGATCGGAAATGTCCGCACGTTCGTCATCTCCGGCGGACCGGAGCGGATCCGAATCGCGGAGCGTCGGGCCTGACGCCGCGTGAAAGCTGCTCCTGTTCGAGCCGCGCCACCCGGTTGTATTCCCGCGATATGCTGAGCAGCAAGCCGATCCCGGCGAGCGTTACGATAATGGATGAGCCGCCGTAGCTGATGAGCGGCAGTGTCACGCCGGTGATCGGGATCGCCCCGATGACGCCGCCGATATTGATGATGGCCTGGATGCCGATCATGCTCATGATGCCGATGCCGACGAGCGTGCCGTATGGATCGGGGCATCGCAGCGCGATGATAATTCCGCGCCAGATGAAGAACAGATAAGTCAACAGGAAAATAACCGATCCGATGAATCCGAATTCTTCGGCAATCACCGAGAAGATGAAATCGTTGTATGGAAAAGGCAAGTATTTCAGCTTCTGCACGCTGTGTCCGAACCCGGCACCCGTGAGACCGCCGTGGCCGAGCGCTTCCAGCGACTTGACCAGATGATACCCGCTGCCCAGCTCGTCTTCCAATGGATTAAGGTATGAGGTGAGCCGCTCAGTCCGGTATGACCATGCGCCGGGGTTCATGAGCATCGAGACGCTCACAAAGGCCGTAATGACGACGGCGGCCGACAAACCGAGGACGGCGAGATGCTTCATGTTGGCGCCGCCGGCGAAGAGGATGACCGCGGCGAAGAGCGCGGTGACCATCGCGGACCCGAGGTCCGGCTGCAGCATGATCAGGAAGCAGACGAACCCGATGACAAGCGTCACCGGAAGCAGACCGTGCTTGAAATCACGAAAACGCTCGTCCTTCTTGGAGATGACGGCGCCCAGGTACATGACGAGCGCCAGCTTGGCGAATTCGGTCGGCTGTATGCCGAGCGTGCCGATGCCGAACCAGCTGCGGGCGCCATTGCGTTCCTCGCCGATGAACGGCACGAGCGCAAGCAGAATCATCGCCGGTATGAAGAACAGCACGTAGCCTGTCTTGAATCGGCGGTACGGGATGTTCATCAGCACCAGCAGCAGAAACGAGCCTGCCGCAATCCAGACGAGCTGCCTTTTCGTGAAATAGAGCGGATCCCGGTTGAACGCATCGGAGGCGAGCGTATAGTTCGAACTTGCGCTGAACACCATGACGAGTCCGAATCCGACCAGGAGCAGCGTCAGAATGAGCAGCAGGAAATCCGGTCTGCCGCGGGGGCCGTTGGACTGCTGCGCGTTCATGGAAACGGGCGTCAGCTCAGCAGCGTCTTCAACTCATTCAGCCGCTGCTTTGCCGTATTCAGGATCGGTTCGGGAATCGGCGATTCGTAATCGAGTCCGTGCGGAAACGTTGCTTTGCCGATGTACACGGATTCGATGGACAGGATGGCGTCGGGAGACTCCAGCTTGCCTTCGACAGCCCGCGTGCTGATGCGCAGGAAGTATTCGTCGCCGTTTGAGCGGTCTTCCAGCTTCAGGTCGTAGGTCGCGCGGTTGTATTCCCATTGCCAACGGACGAAACCGAGTTTTTCCGCGGATTCATCCAGATGAGCCAGATCGCTGGTCATGCCGTTCAGGCCGGATTGTTCGATAATCATGAAGTGCTGTTCCTCCTTCGGAATATGCCCTGCAGCCTGCGGGCCCGTCATTTCTCTTTCTCATATTAGTATGTTTCACAAATGCGCGCAAGCCTGCGCCGCTTGCGGTTTGCGATGCGCAGAGCCCGTGATTTCACACCGGTCGCCGCTTCTGATACACTAAAATTATGAAGATCGGCATTGACAGACAAAGCGAGGAGGCGGAAGGATGCGGGATTTTCTGGAATCCGCCGGAACGTTTGCGCGATACATGCCGGACATGACGGCCTGGAGGCGGCATCTGCACCGGCATCCGGAGCTGTCGTTCCGCGAGGAGCGAACCGCCGCGTGGATTGCGGATAAGCTGTGCGAAATCGGCTGTGACGAAGTGCGCACGGGCGTCGGCGGCACCGGCGTGGTCGCCGTCATCCGCGGCGCGAAACCCGGACCGGTCGTCGCGCTGCGCGCCGATATCGACGCATTGCCGATCCAGGATGAGAAAGACGTGCCGTACCGTTCGACCGTGCCCGGCGTCATGCACGCCTGCGGCCACGATGCGCATACGGCCGCGCTGCTCGGCGTCGCCGCCCATTACGCCGCTTCGCGGGACGGTCTGACGGGGGAACGCCGGCTGCTGTTCCAGCCCGCCGAAGAGGTGACGCCCGGCGGAGCGCTCGGGATGATCCGGGACGGGGCACTGGACGGTGTCTCCGCGATCTACGGTGTCCACCTGTGGACGCCTCTGCCGTTCGGCACGATTGCCAGCGCGCCGGGGCCGGTGATGGCGGCCGAGGATGAGTTTTTCCTGGAGGTCAGGGGCAAAGGCGGCCACGGCGGCATGCCGCATGAGACGGTCGACGCGATTGCCGTCGGCGCCGCGTTCGTCCAGGCCGCGCAGACGATCGTCAGCCGGTCGGTGGATCCGCTTGAGCCGGCCGTCGTCACGATCGGCTCCTTCCAGGCCGGCACCGCGTCCAACATCGTCGCGGAAGTCTGCCGGCTGTCCGGCACCGTCCGCACGTTCGACGCATCGGTTCGCGGCCTGGTGCAGGAGCGGCTCCGCGCGATTGCGGACGCGGTGTGCCGTCAGTTCGGAGCGGAATATTCGCTTGACTGGCGGGACGGCTACCCGGCGGTCGTCAATGACGAGCGGGAAGCGGAGCGGTTCTTCGCGGTGGCCCGCCGCCTGTTCGGCGGCGATGCGGTTCAGCGGATCCGTCCGCTCATGGCGGGCGAAGACTTCGCCTATTACCTGAAGCGCGTTCCCGGCTGCTTCATGTTCGTCGGGGCGGGCAACGAGGATTGCGGCGCCGTTTACCCGCACCATCATCCGCGCTTCGATATCGACGAACGGGCCATGCTGTCGGCGGCGCGGCTGCTGACCGCAATGGCCGACGATTATGCCGGGGAGGCAGCGTCCGTCGCATAAGCCGTGGCACGTCTGGCATTCATCGCATCGAATGCCCCGGAGCCGTTCAGGCAAGCCTAACGGAAGGCCGGTGCAAGGCTGTGAGGCGGAGACGACCGGCCGGCAATCCATGCGAGGAGGATGCCCCATGGCGAAGACGGTCAAGGAGATCATGTCGACCAACACCGTGACGGCGACGACGCAGGACAATATCTACGAGTGCGCCGTGCTGATGAAACAGCACGACATCGGGTTCGTTCCGATCGTCGAAGGCCGCAAGCTGGTCGGCGTCGTGACGGACCGCGACCTGGTCATCCGCGGTTACGCGGAGAAACATTCGGGCTCGACGTCCGTAACCGAAGTCATGACGAAGGATATCCGAACGGTGCCTTCTTCCATGACCGTCGATGAATGCGCGCGTCTGATGGCCGACAATCAGATCCGGCGTCTGCCGGTCGTGGAGGACGGCGAACTGGTCGGCGTCGTAGCGATCGGCGACCTGGCGATCCGCGAAATTTTCGTGAACGAAGCGGGCGACGCGCTCAGCGCCATCTCCGAGCACGAACACCGCGAGCCGTCCGCGGTCCACTGACGGACGAGGCCCTTCGGCGGTCCGCCGAAGGGGACCTCCCGGCCGCGGGCAGAAATGATAAGACGCAATTATACAGGCGATATCCAGACAAGCGGAGGCACTACATAGATGAGCATCAGCAGAATATCGCCGCCCGCCGCGCGGCTGGCCGGCCTGATCGCGCTGCTCCTGTCTGTCCTGGCGGTTGCGGGATGCGCCGCCGAGACCGCCGCGACGAGGCCGTGGGAGACGGTCTGGTCCGACTATCCGGAGCTGCGCGGCAAGACAGCCGAAGAAGCGGTCGTGGAACGGGTCGTCGACGGCGACACCTTCGTGATCCGTGAAGGCAGCCGGGTGCGGCTGATCGGCGTGAACACGCCGGAGATCACGGGCAGCGCGGAGTTTTACGGGGAAGAAGCAGCGGCTTACACCAAACGCATGCTCACGGGCAAGACGGTATGGATGTTCAAGGATGTATCGGAGACCGACCGGTACAGCCGTCTGCTGCGGTTTGTTTTTATCCCGGGCGATGCGCTCATGTTCAATGAACGTCTCGTCCGCGAAGGGTACGCGAATGCGGCGACCTACCCGCCCGATGTCAGCCTGGCGGACCGGTTCCGCGAAGCGGAAAGGGAAGCCCGTTCGGAGGGTGCGGGCCTGTGGGGAGGTGACGGCGGCGGGAAAGCAGCCGGCGCGAACGCAGCCGCAGCGGATGAGAAAGCGGGATACGACGATCAGGCGGCGGCAGCGGCGGAAGGCGGCGAATCGTCCGGCGATGAAGCCGCATCCGGCGCACGGGATAGCGAAAGCGCGGCATCTTGCCCGTCCCCCGACATCAAGGGCAACATCAACTCCCGGGGCGAACGCATCTACCATGTGCCCGGCAGCCGCTATTACGACCGGACGATCGCGGAAGTCTGGTTTTGCACCGAGGAAGAAGCGGAAGCGGCGGGATTCCGCGCGCCCAAGAACGGCGGTTGAACCGCCGGTTTTAAAGCCGAACTTTGCAGCCCGTACGGGTGATCCGCGGGCGGCAGTATCTTTCGCGGGCCGTGAGCCAGCTATTTTTGTGCGTTCCGGACGGCATAAAAAACATCTCCCGCTCTCATACTGTTACCAAAACATGAGGGGTGGATGCCATGCATGCGGCCGGCGGTCCGTTGATTGTGAGAAGCGACGCTTCCGTGCTGCTGGATGTCCGGCATCCGGATGCGGAGCAGGCGCGCGAATCGATCGCCCGCTTTGCCGAACTGGTGAAGCGGCCGGGAGATCTGCACACCTACCGCATTACGCCGCTGTCCGTCTGGAATGCGGCGGCATCCGGTCTGACGGCGGATGAGATGACCGACGACCTGATCGCTTTCAGCCGGTACGATGTTCCCGCGGGATTGATCGACCGGATCGGGACTTGGGCCGGACGTTACGGCAAAATCCGACTGGAGGCGGACGGAGAACAACTTGCCCTTGCAGCTGACCGCGATCTCGCCGCCGAGCTGGAAGGGCTTGGCCTGTTACCGGAGGACGGGGTTCCGGCTCCGGACGGAAGGATCAGGTGGCGTGTGCCGCCCGAGCGGCGCGGCGAAGTGAAGCGCGAACTGACGAGAAGCGGCTTTCCGGTGCTCGATCTCGCCGGTTACCGCCGGGGCGGGCAGCTTGATGTCGAGCTGAAGGCCGCCACATCGTCCGGGGCGCCCTTCCAACTGCGCGACTATCAGGAGCGCGCGGTCGACCTGTTCTGCCGGGAAGAAGCCGGAGCGGGCGGCAGCGGCGTCATCGTGCTGCCCTGCGGCGCGGGGAAGACCATCGTCGGCATCGCGGCGCTGGCGAGGCTCCGCTGCGAAGCGCTCATTCTGACGCCCAGCGTGACGTCGGTTCAACAATGGCGGTCCGAGCTGCTTGACAAAACGACGCTGACGGAGCGCGACATCGGCGTATATGCGGGCAGCGAGCGCCAGGTGCGGCCGGTGACGATCGCAACCTACTCGATTCTCACCTGCCGGAATTCGAAGACGGAAGATTACCGCCATATGATACTGTTCAGCGAGCGGGACTGGGGACTCATCATCTACGACGAAGTGCATCTGCTCCCGGCGCCGGTATTCCGCATGACGGCGGATCTGCAGGCGAAGCGGCGGCTCGGCCTGACGGCCACCCTTGTCCGCGAAGACGGGAGGGAAGAAGACGTGTTCTCGCTGATCGGACCGAAACGGTTCGATTTGTTCTGGAAGACACTTGAAGCGAAAGGCTGGATCGCCCGGGTGACCTGCACGGAGATCCGCGTGCCGCTCGATCCGTCCGCCGCCGCGGAATATGCGGCCGCAGGCCAGCGGGCGCGCATCCGGATCGCGGCCGAGAACCCGGCCAAGCTGCGCGTCGTCCGCGAGCTGCTCGCCCTGCACCGCGGCCGGCAGGTGCTGATCATCGGCCAATATTTGCGCCAGCTCAAACAGATGGCCGCCGCATGGGACGTGCCTCTGATCACCGGCGAGACCGGCCTTGACGAACGTGATCGGCTGTACGCTCGCTTCCGTAGCGGGGAAGAGCCGGTTCTGATCGTCTCAAAGGTGGCCAATCTCGCCGTCGATCTGCCGGATGCCGCCGTTGCCGTGCAAGTTTCGGGCAGCTACGGATCGCGCCAGGAAGAAGCGCAGCGGATCGGCCGGATCATGCGGCCGAAACCGGGTTCGAACGAATGCTGGTTCTACACCGTCGTCACGGAAGGGACGAAGGAGACGGAATACGCGCGCAGGCGGCAGCTTTTCCTGGCCGAGCAGGGTTACGCCTATCGGATTATGCGCATGCCGGAAACGGACGGCGCGGCAAGAACGGAGGCGGCGGGATGCTGATTCGCGAATGGCTGCGGCGGCTGCCGCCCGATGCCGCCGGCCGCTTTGCCGCCGCTTCGCCCTGGCCCGCCGCCGGGGCGGATCGGGACGGGTGGGCGGCGCAAGCGGCCGACCCGGGAACGGTGTCGCGGGCGGCCGCCGCGCTGTCCATGGAAACGGCCGCCGCGCTCCGATTGATCATGACCCGGTACGGTTCCCTGCCGTTCGAACCGGAACAGTTCGAAGCGGCGGCTTCCGCCGCAGGCTTGCCCGCTGGCATTGCGGCAAGGGAGCTGGAGCGCCTGCGCGCTGCCGGCATCGTCTTCACCGTCCGCAAGATATGGGGCGACCGGCTTCATTTCATCGCGTCCGATGCGCTGGCTGTGTGGATGGCCGCGCTGCTGCCGGCGGAGTTCCGGCCGCTGCCGGGCGGCCGGAGGTCCGCGCGCCCGCTGCAGGACTATACGGAACCGTTCGGCATGCAGCTCATGCAGCTGCTCGCCGAGCTGGGCAAGCGCGGCCTTGTGCCGCCCAAGCCCGGCGGCATCCCGGGCCGGACGGCCGCCGCAGCCGCCGCCCGGCTGTCGTTCGGGCCGGAAGCGCTGCGCCCGTTCGAAGCTCGGTTCGCCTCAGGCGGCAAAGAGGAGCCGCCGCTTCAGCTCGGCCTGGCCGCGGCGCTTCATCTCGGCCTGCTCGATGAATCCGATGGCCGGCTGGCCTGGCGCCGTGAGGCGCTGACCGCATGGCTGGCGATGGATGCCGGCCGCCGCGAGCGGGAATTGCTCGCATTCGTGACGGATCGCCTCGCGGCCTGCGATGAGCGGTTCATGCACGCCGCGGCGCTGCTGCGGAGTCTCGAAGGCGGCGCCTGGTATCCGGCCGGCGAAATCGACGCGTGGCTCAAGCGGCATGTTCCGGCCGGCGCGGCGCATTGGCGCGTCTGGGTCGAGGTGCTCGCCGCCTTCGGCTGGATGCAGACCGGCATAGCGGCGGACGGAGATACGGTCATCCGGTGGGTGATCGATCCGCAGGAAAGCCCGGAGACTGCCGGCGGCATGACCGCGGCAAGCGCGCCGATCCGGTTCATGCCCGGAGCGGAGCTGGCCGTGCCGCCCGATCTCGACTGGCGGCTGAGGTGGGAACTGGAACTGCTCGCGGACAGGGTGCAGCCCGGACCGATGACGGGCATGCGGCTTTCGGCCGCTTCGTATGTGCGATGGGTCGAGAACGGCCGGACGGCCGAAGAGGCGCTGCAGTTGTTGGAAGAAGCCGCCGGCAGCCCCCCGCCGGACGAACTGGAGCGGTCGATCCGGGACTGGGAAGCGTCGGCCGGCAGAATCGGTTTTCAGGAAGCGCTGCTGCTCGTTTGCGACGACAAGCGGATTGCGGACCGCATTGCCGCCGAACCGTCGGTCGCGGAACAGCTCGGCGAGCGGATCGGCGACCGGCATTTCCTGGTCGACCGGCGGCACA
This sequence comes from Thermobacillus sp., assembly GCF_003390775.1. NCBI lineage: Bacteria > Bacillati > Bacillota > Bacilli > Caryophanales > Paenibacillaceae > Thermobacillus > Thermobacillus sp. The sequence goes on from NZ_QEWA01000025.1 coordinate 45,875, forward strand.
TCGCGGAGCTGCGCAGACGGCTGGCGAAGGTCGGCGTTCCGGCACGCTCCGGGCTCCCGGAAGCGGATGAGCAGGTGCGCCGGACTTACCCTTCCGTCCGGGATGCGAGCGAAGCGGACCGCGCTCCGGACAGCCTGAAACCGGAGCAGCCCGGAGGTTCCGGCATGGAGAAAGCCGTCCGGCTGCTGACCGGCGTGCAGCTCACACGGTATGCGCCGGATCTGGACATCCGGCTGTCCGCGGCGGGCGCCGCATCCGGAGCCGGACGGACGCAGGCGTCATCCGATTCCGGACGGATGCATGCCGATGCCTGTGCCAACAATGGACGGATGCAGGCGGTCCGCGCGACCGGCCTGCCCGCCCACTGGTTCAACGCGGTGCGCCGCGTCCACCCGTCCACCCGGCGCGAAATGGTCAAGCGGGCGATCGAAATCGGCGCGGCCGTCCGCATCGTCCGGGAAGGAGCGGAGATGGACATCCTGCCGGAGCGGCTGGAGGAGACGGACGGCGGCTGGCGGATGCTCGGCCGTGCCTTGGACTGCCCGCCCGATCAATCGGTCCGTGTCGCGCTGGACGGGGATTCCTGGTCCGACATGCAGCTTCTGCTTCCCGAATGGATCGGCGGCAGGAAATAACCATTCTATTTTGCCCCCCAAGAGTGGTATGATAGTGAACAAGACCGGATAACTGGGGGTGTTGGACAGTGGCCATGCAATTGCCGGCGGCCGGGACGTCCGGGCACAAGGACAATCCGGCGGCGGGACCGCTGGATATGGCGGCGCTTTTGACAGCCGCCTATGATTTGGGCGACATGATCAATCAGTCGGCCGATGCTGCCGATTATTTATATTGGAAGGCGCAGCTTGCGCAGGATGAGGAAGCGCAGGCTTTGATCCGGCGTTTCCGCAAGGCGAAGGAACGTTTCGAGGAATGCAGCAGGTTCGGCCGCTTCCACCCGGATTATCACGAGGCGAAGCGGGAGGCGGCCGAACTGCAGCGCCAGCTTGACGAATGCGTGTCGGTCCGCCGTTTCAAGGCGGCCGAGCAAGCCGTGGACGACATGCTGCATGAGATCGCCGTCCTTCTCGCGAGGGCGGTGTCGGACGATATCAAGGTGCCGGACAGCGGCACGGTGCAAGGCGGCTGCGGCAGCGGATCGTGCAGCGGCGGCTGCGCGAGCTGCGGCTGACGGACGGGCCGCGGCTCGCCGCCGCTCCGGCTGCCAAGTCCCGCGCAGACGGATTTACGGGCAACGAACGAACGGAGGAGAATGCGGATGAACGACGCGCATGAGCAAGAAAGCGGTTCCGCCGCAAACGAAAGCGGTTCCCCGTTTGCGGAACGGGTCGGATATATCGTATGGGTCAACGATCATCGCCTGGCCCGCAATCTGGACAAGTACGGCACGGTGCATTACATTTCGCGAAGAATGAACTATGCAGTCATCTACATGGATGCCGACAAAGCGGAAGATACGATCCGAAACATTGAGCGGCTTCCCTACGTAAAAAAGGCAGAACGTTCTTTCAGGGGTGAAATCCGGACGGAATACTCGAAAAATGTGCCGGACAAAACGCGATCATACAGCATTTGATCCGGCCGGCGCTCTGGAAATCGCCCTGAACGCCGCGTTGTGATAAAATGGAAATCGGGATGGTACGGAGATTCTCGCATACTGGAGGTGTTCGCGATGAAAGACAAGACGACGGAGCGATGGGGAACCTATGAATCGTTCTATGTCGAGCTCAACGGCAAAAAAGTTGCCGACATCGTCATCACGAACCACGCCAGGATGAGGTGGATCGACCGGATCGAACCGACGCGATCGGAACCTGCCGAAATTGCGGCGTTCATGTGGGAATGCCTGAAGCAGGGAAGGATCGAACCGTACTACCGCAACGAGAATGAAGTTTTCCTGATCGACGATGATCTCGTGTTCGTGGCCGAATTCACCGAAATGCCGAACGAGAGGGACCTGATCGGCGAGCCGCTGCACAAGATGATCGTCGTCACCTTCCTCGGCAGGATGTCCGTGACGATCGAGCTGCGCGATCTGAAATCGTATTATTCGTGGCTCCGCCACTCGCGGCGGATGACGCTCATCAAGAACAGCCGCAAGCGAAAATAACGGACTTACGCACGCACATGCGCGATTTGGCGCATGTGTTTTTTGCGTTTTGAAGAGCGGCATGATGCCGGCCGCCGCGTTTCAGGTATAATGGGGATATGTACGCAAGGAGTGGTTGCCCGTGGCGCTGAACTTTCACCAACTGCATATTTTCTACACCGTCGTCGACAAGGGAAGCTTCTCCGCGGCCGCCCAGGCGCTGCACATGACCCAGCCCGCCGTGACGATGCAGGTGCAGTCGCTGGAAGACTATTTCGGGACGAAACTGCTGCACCGGTCGACGAAACGGATCGAGCTGACGGAAGCGGGCCGGGCGCTGCTCCCCTACGCGCGGCAATCGATTGAACTGATCCGGGAGACGGACGCCGCGATGTCCAGGTTCACACGGCAGCTCAAAGGCCGGCTGCAACTCGGGGCCAGCCTGACGATCGGCGAATATATCCTGCCGCGGCTGCTCGGACCGTTCGGAAAAGAGTACCCGCACATCGCCATCAGCATGAAAGTGATGAACACCGCGCAGATCATGGAGGAGATTTTGAATCATCAGCTCAACTTCGGGCTCGTCGAGGCGCCGGTCCAGCATCCCGACATGCACATGGAGCCCGTCATGAATGACGAGCTGAAGTTGATCGCCCCGGCTTCGCATCCGCTGGCGCAGCGGAGCGAGGTGACGCTGACGGAGGCGATCCGGTATCCGTTCGTCCTGCGCGAACAAGGCTCCGGCACGCGGCTGGTCATGGAAGAGCAGCTGAAGGCGAGGCAGATCGACCCGCGCAGCCTCAACATCGTCATGGAGCTGGGCAGCACCGGAGCGGTGAAGTCGGCTGTGGAGGCGGGCGTCGGCATCTCGTTCGTCTCGGCTTCCTCGGTGAAGCATGAGGTCGCCCTCGGCCTGATCAAGATCGTGCCGCTCGCCGACGCCGAGTTCAAACGGGAATTCTACTCGATCTATCTGAAATCGGCGCTCCTGCCGATCTCGGCCGTGACATTTCTCACTTTCCTGAGAGAGAGGGATCTGCGCCAATGGCTGTAAAACTTGCGGCGGGACGCGCCGATCTGCATACGCATTCGACCGCGTCGGACGGGACGGGATCGCCGGCGGACAATGTGCGGCTCGCGCTGGAGTCGGGGCTGGCCGCCGTCGCCCTCACCGACCACGACACCACGGCCGGCCTCGAGGAAGCGCTGGCGGAAGGCGAGCGGCTCGGCATCCGGGTCGTCCCGGGCGTCGAACTGAGCACGATGCAGGACGGACTGGAAATTCATGTGCTCGGCTATTTTCTCGACTGGCGCGACGGACGCTGGCAGGAGCGGCTCGCCTCGCAGCGGGACGCGAGGATGAGGCGCAATGCGATGATCATCGAACGGTTGAACGCGCTCGGGATGCCGGTGACCATGGAAGAGGTGGAGCGCGCCGCCGCCGGACGGTCGCCCGGCACATCGATCGGACGGCCGCACATTGCGGCGGTGATGGTCGAGAAGGGGTACGTCGCGTCGAGGGCCGAGGCGTTCGACCGTTTCCTCGGCAGCGCGGGCGCGGCTTATGTGCGGGTTCCCCGTCCGACGCCGCTGGAGGCCGTAAACTGGATTCACGAAGCGGGCGGCGCGGCGGTCATCGCCCATCCCGGGCTGTACGGGCGGGACGAGCTGGTGGAGGCGCTGTTGCGCGAGGGGGCCGACGGCGTTGAAGCGTATCACTCCGACCACGGCCCTGACGATGAAGCGCGGTACGCGGCGATGGCCGAGCGGCACGGTGTCATCGCCACCGGAGGATCGGATTACCACGGCGCGCGCGGCGGCGAGGTATTCCACGGTCCGCTGGGCGGCAGAACCGTGGATGCGGCCGTCGCGGATCTGCTGGAGGCGGCGAGCCGGAAATATCGATGACGGCGGGCGGACCGCCGTCATGCTTTTACGTCACCGTCCGGACCGGCAGCGCCTTGATCCGCTCTTCGTCCGGCGTCACGAACAGCGTTTTCTGATGGTCGTAGATGACGAAGCCGGGCTTGGCGCCGCTCGGCTTGCGTACGTGGCGGATCAGCGTGTAGTCGACCGGCACGAGGCTCGATTCCTTGCCCCTGCTGTAATACGCCGCCAGCATCGCCGCTTCCTCCAGTGTCGCGTTGCCGAATCCGGTGCCGCGGATGACGACGTGGGAGCCGGGGATGTCCTTCGTGTGCAGCCAGGTGTCGTTCGGCGACGCCAGCCGGTTCGTCAAATACTCGTTCTGCGTATTGTTCTTCCCGACGTAGATGGGTACGTTCTCCGAAGAAGTATAGCAGAGCAGCGCCGGCCGGGACGGCTTCCGCTTCTTCGCTCCCGCGCCGCCCCGCTGCTTCAGATAGCCCTGCTCCGCAAGCTCTTCCCGGATTTCCTCGATGTCCTGCAGCGATGCCGTCTCCAGTTGCGCAAGCAAGGTATCGAAGTACGCAATTTCCTCGCGCGCCGCTTCCATCTGGGCCGCCGCGGCCGTTATGCTGTTCTTCGCCTTGTTGTAGCGCTTGAACCAGCGCTGCGCGTTCTCCGAGGGCGTCAGCTGCGGATCCAGTTCGATCGTGACGACGGGCTGCCGCTCGTCGTAGTAGTCGATCACTTCGACGCAAGGCTGCCCTTTCTGAATGGCATGCATGTTCGCGATGAGCAGTTCGCCGGTGATCCGGTACCGGTCCGCCTCCTTCGCTTCTTCGATCGTCGCTTCCAGCTTCTCGATCTTCTTCTCGTTTTTCGCCTTCTCGTTCAGCAGAAAGCGGTGCAGATCGGCCGACTTCTGGCGGACGAGATCGCGCTCGGCCTTGTCCCCGTAGTAGATTTCGAGACATTCCAGAATGGAATCGAACGTGCGGATGCCGCCGTCCAGATGGGTCAGCCGGGTCACCGAGAAAAAGGTCCGGCCGCCGCGGTCCACGATATTCGGTTCATACGCATGCGAGCGAAAGCTTTCCATCATGTCCCGGAACGCCCGCCACAGCGCTTCCGTATCGTCCGGAGCGCCGGAGGCCGCCGCGCGGTGGACGATCTCGCGCGCGAGCAAGGGGCTTATGCCGGCATAAGCGTCGACCAGCCGTCTGTCCGGCGCGTCGCCTTCCGACAGCCGGAGCGATTCGGTGAACCGGACATGGTCCGGGACGGCGAGCGGATCGGCTTTCGCCTGTTCCGGCGGCGGCGTGTAAGTGCTGCCGGGCATGACGACCCGGTAGCTGCTGATCGCCGGCGTGACATGGTGGATGCCGTCGTAGATGCGGCCGGTCGCCGGGTCGGTCAGGATGATGTTGCTGTGCCGGCCCATCAGTTCGACGACGATCCGTTTGAGCGAAATGTCACCGAGCTCGTCGCGCTGGCGGATGTCGATATGCAGCACCCGTTCGCATCCCGGCTGCGCAACGGTTTCAATGACGCCGCCTTCGCAGTGTTTGCGCATCAGCATGCAGAACATGGGCGCTTCAAGCGGGTTCGGCTGAGGCCGCGTGACCCAGTGAACCCGCGGATAGGTCGGATTCGCCGACAGCAGAAGCCGGGACTGTCCGCGCAGCCCGCCGCCGCGAAGCTGCAGCACGAGCGTATGATCATCAGGCTGATGAATGCGGTGAATGCGGGTTCCGGCGAGCTGCCGGAGCTCGTGCGCGATCGCGCGCACGACAATGCCGTCGAGTGACATCGGAAGAAAAACCACCTTTGACGTAATGCGTGCCTTGACATTTCTCTATCATGCCATAGTTCGGAGAAAAACTTAAGGGCATTCTGCAGCCGGTGTCCGGAAGAAGGCAATGCGGGCCAGTCCGTCCTTGCTTGACCGGGTAACGTGCATACCGCGTTACAAGTCTGCGAGCAAGCCTTGTTTGACCGCTGCAGCGCGCATACTGCGTTACAGACCTGTTGACCGTTGAAATGCGAACACTGCGCAGCGATTCGTGAACAGTCCCGATTCTGCCCGGATTTTTCCTCTGCAAAAATTACAATCTATCTCGCAAGTTCAAACCCTTCCGCACATATGGGATATTTCACCGGTTGTCCGAATACATTATTCCTGTAACGAGGCTGTCCGCCCATTCGTTCCTGACGGGGGCCGGAGAGCGGATTACGGGAGGGAGACGGATGGAACAAAAGATGTGGCACCGGTTGGACCCGCGCGAACTGGTCGAGGCGCTCGGGAGCGATGCGGCGAGCGGGCTGTCCGCGGCGGAAGCGGCGCGACGGCTTGCCGAGCACGGCCGGAATGAATTGGCGGAAGGCAGGCGCACTCCGCCGATCGTGCTGTTTCTGAACCAGTTCAAAGACTTCATGGTGCTGGTGCTCATCGGAGCGACGCTGATCTCTGGACTGCTCGGCGAATATATGGACGCCGCCGCGATTCTGGCCATCATCGTGCTGAACGGCGTGCTCGGCTTCATCCAGGAATATCGGGCCGAGCAGTCGCTGCGCTCGCTGAAAGCTCTGTCCGCGCCGACGGCGCGCGTCGTCCGGGACGGGACGGTGCAGGACATCCCGGCCGAGGACCTTGTGCCGGGCGATATCGTCATCCTCGAGAGCGGCGACCGTGTGCCGGCCGATATCCGGCTGCTCGAAGCGAGCAGCCTGTACACGGAAGAGTCCGCGCTGACGGGCGAATCGGTGCCTGTCGAAAAGGTTGCCCGGCCGATCGACGAAGACGGGCTGGGGACGGGCGACCTGAAGAACATCGGTTTCATGGGCACGATGGTGACGCGCGGCACGGGCCGCGGCATTGTCATCCGCACCGGCATGCAGACCGAAATGGGGAAAATCGCCCACATGATCGAACAGGCGGAGGAAGCCGAGACGCCGCTGCAGCGGCGTCTCGCGCAGCTCGGCAAAGTGCTTATCGCGGTGGCGATCGCGCTGACCGTTATGGTTGTCATCGCAGGCATTCTGCACGGCCAGCCGGCCTACGACATGTTCCTGGCCGGCGTAAGTCTTGCCGTCGCCGCCATTCCGGAAGGGCTGCCGGCGATCGTCACGATCGCCCTGGCGCTCGGCGTGCAGCGGATGATCCGCAGGCGGGCGATCGTGCGCAAGCTGCCGTCCGTCGAGACGCTCGGCTGCGCCACGGTCATCTGCTCGGACAAGACGGGCACGCTGACGCAGAACAAAATGACCGTCACCCGGCTCTGGACGGGCGGCCGCACGCTCGAAGTGACCGGCGAAGGCTACGTGCCGCGGGGCGAGGTGCTCGAGAACGGCGCGCCGGTCGACCTGAAGCGGGATGCCGCGCTGCGCCGGCTGCTGCAGGTCGCGGCGCTGTGCAACAACGCGCGGCTGGTGCGGGCCGGAGAAGACGGGCAGCCGCGGCGCGCGGGCAAGCATGCGGAAGCCGAGGATGAATGGATCATGCAGGGCGATCCGACGGAAGGCGCGCTCATCGTGCTGGCGGCCAAGCTGGGCGTCACGGTGTCGTCGCTGGAAGGGCTGTACCGCAGGGAGCGGGAATATCCTTTCGATTCGGGGCGCAAGCGGATGTCCGTGCTGGTCAGCCACCAGGGCGGCCGGATCGTCTGCACGAAGGGAGCGCCCGACCTGCTGATGGAGCAATGCGCCTATGCGCTCTGGGACGGCAACGTCGTGCCGTTCACGCCCAGCTTAAGGCAGAAGGCGGCCGAAGCCGCGGAGCGGATGGCCGAGTCAGCGCTGCGCGTGCTCGGGCTCGCCTATCGCGATCTGCGTCCGCAGGATCCGGCGGACAGCGAAGCCGACGTCGAGAAGCAGCTCATCTTCGTCGGCCTGGCCGGCATGATCGACCCGCCGCGCCGGGAAGTGATGGGCGCGATCGCGACCTGCCGACAGGCGGGCATCAAGACGGTGATGATCACCGGCGACCATCGGCTGACCGCCGAGGCGATCGCAAGCCAGCTCGGCATTCTGCCGCGCGGCGGCCGGTCGCTCACCGGCCGGCAGCTTGCGGCGATGACGGACGCGCAGCTTGACCGCGTCGTCGAGGACACCTATGTTTACGCCCGCGTTGCGCCGGAGCACAAGCTGCGCATCGTCAAGGCGCTGCAGCGCCGGGGCCACGTCGTCGCGATGACGGGCGACGGCGTGAACGACGCGCCGGCGATCAAATCGGCTGACATCGGCATCGCGATGGGCATCACGGGCACGGACGTTTCGAAGGAAGCCTCGTCGCTTGTCCTGTCCGACGACAACTTCGCGACGATCGTCGCGGCGATCGAGGAAGGACGCGGCATCTACGAAAATATCCGCAAGTTCATCCGCTATCTGCTCGCGTCCAATGTCGGCGAGATTTTGACGATGTTCCTGGCAATGATGTTCGCGCTGCCGCTGCCGCTCGTGCCGATCCAGATTCTGTGGGTCAATCTGGTGACGGACGGTCTGCCGGCGATGGCGCTCGGCGTCGACCAGCCCGAGAAAGATCTGATGCGCCAGCCGCCGCGCGGATCGCGGGAGAGCATCTTCGCCCGCCGGCTCGGCTGGAAGATTATCAGCCGCGGCCTGCTGATCGGCCTGTGCACGCTCGGCGCGTTCGTCCTGACGCTGCGGTCAAGCGGCGGTGATCTGCAGCGGGCGCAGACGGTCGCGTTCGCCACGCTCGTCATGGCCCAGCTCATCCACGTGTTCGACTGCCGCAGCTCGCGCTCCATTTTCCACCGGAACCTGCTGGAGAACCGCTGGCTCGTGCTGGCCGTGCTCTCTTCGCTGGCGCTCATGATTCCGGTGCTGTATGTCGAGCCGCTGCAAGCGATCTTCAAGACGGTGCCGCTCGGTTTCCGCGATTGGTCGCTCGTGTTCGTGGCCGCCGGCATCCCGACGTTCGTCATGGGCATCGGCAGCGTGCTCGGCTCGCCCGGCAACCGCAAGCGTCGGCGCATTACGTACGGCGGCCCCCGGCCCATCTCGTCCTGACCTGATGCTGTGCCCGGGACCATGCCTGCTTATTTCGGATAAGTGCAAACAATAGACGGATGGATCAATACTCTTGGCCCGCGCTGCTGCGATATGCTGACAGCAGAATACGCGGACACGGCGATAGCGCCGGAAGCCAAGGGAGTGCAAAACCTGTGGAATTTGTGAAAATGCATGGTCTCGGGAACGACTTCATCGTTGTCGCGGGGGAGCGTGAGCTTCCGGAGGGCGCGTCCGACCTTGCCGTCAAGCTGTGCGACCGCCACTTCGGCATCGGCGCCGACGGCCTGGTGTTCATCCTGGCGTCCGAGCGCGCCGATTTCCGCATGCGCATCATGAACCCGGACGGCTCGGAAGCCGAGCAGTGCGGCAATGCGATCCGATGCGTCGCGAAGTATGTGTATGACCGCGGGCTGATCTCGAAGGATACGGTCACGATCGAGACGCTCGGTGCGGGCGTGCAGCAGCTGCGGATTGAGGCCGAAGGCGGCAAGGCAGTCAAGGTACGGGTCGACATGGGCGAGCCGATTCTGAGCGGTCTCGCCGTGCCGACGACGATCAACCTGAATCCGGTGATCGGCCATCCGATCGAGGCGGACGGCCGCGAGTTCCGTTTCACAGCGGTCTCAATGGGCAATCCGCATTGCGTCATTTTCGTGGACGACGCGGCGTCGTTCGATCTCCACAAATGGGGGCCCCTGCTGGAGACGCACCCGCTGTTCCCGCGCAAGACGAACGTCGAGTTCGTCACCGTCACCTCGCGGTCGCACGCCGTCATGCGCGTTTGGGAGCGGGGCGCGGGTCCGACGCTGGCGTGCGGCACGGGCGCGTGCGCGACGCTGGTCGCGGCGGTGCTCGGCGGCCTGACCGACCGGACGGCGACGGTATCGCTGGCAGGCGGTGATCTGCTCATCGAATGGAACGAGGAGGACAATCACGTGTACATGACGGGCCCGGCGGCGGAAGTGTTCACCGGAACGCTTGCCTGACGGCGCCCGTACCGTTAACATAAGGGCATAAGACTTGCCCCGGAAGCAAGGAGAGAAGCGGCCGGACCTCAAGCGGGCTGCTTTTCTGCTGTCTGCGGCTCCCGGGCGCCGTTGGGGAGGATTAAGGATGAAACCGGTTTTGCGGGATGCGCTGCGGACTGCGGTGCTGACCGGAGACGGCGCGATGGGGACGTATCTGCATCAGCTCGGGTATCCGATCGGCGTATCGTACGAGGAATTCAACATGACCCGGCCGGAGACGATTGCATCCGTCCACAAGCAATATTACGATGCGGGCGCGCGCGTTATCGAGACGAACACGTTCTCCGCGAATGCGGAGCGGCTCGCCCGTTACGGGCTGGAGGATGAGGCGGCGCGGATCAACCGGGCAGGGGTGCGCATCGCGCGCGAAGCGGTCGGCGCGGACGCTTACGTTGTCGGCGCTGTCGGCGCAATCCGCACCGGCCGGCTGACCGCGGTGGGGACGCCGGCGATCGAACGCGCCTTCGCCGAGCAGATCGATGCGCTGCTCGAAGCGGGCGTGGACGGCATTCTCCTCGAGACGTTCTACGATCTCGAAGAACTGCTGCTCGCGCTTCGCCTCGTGCGGGACCGCTCCGACGTGACGGTCATCTGCCAGCTGGCGGCCGTCGGGACGGGTCTGCTCTACTCCGGACTGCCGATCGGCGAAGCGTTCCGCCGGCTTGAAGATGCAGGTGCGGACGCCGTCGGCTTCAACTGCGAGAGCGGGCCGAACGGAATTCTGCATGCGATCGACGCGCTGGACGGCGGGGTGAACCTGCCGATTTCCGTATTTCCGAACGCGGGCGGCGCAGATTACGTCGACGGCCGGTACACGTACGCCGCCGGGCCGGCGTATTTCGGCGATTGCGCGCGGCGGTTCGCGGACCGCGGCGCGCGGCTGATCGGCGGCTGCTGCGGGACGACGCCCGAACATGTCGCGGCGATTGCCGCCTCCCTGGCCGGCTGGACGCCGGGGGCGGCTTCGGAGCGGACGGCGGCGACCGGACAGGCTTCCGCGCCGCAGACCCGGGAATCCGCGCCGCAAATCCGGGTGAACGCGGAACCCGTGCCGGCGAGCGGCGACGAAGCCCCGGGCGGCGGAGACGGACCGACGATCGTCGAGCTGGTCCGGCAGCGGCCCACCGTCATCGTCGAGCTGGATCCGCCGCGGGATCTCGATATCTCCAAATTTATGGCCGGCGCGAGAGCGCTGCGGGATGCGGGGGCGGACGCCCTCACGATGGCCGACAATTCGCTCGCGGTGACGCGTATGAGCAATCTGGCGCTCGGCGCTCTCGTGAAGGAGCGGGTCGGCATCCGGCCGCTCGTGCACATCGCCTGCCGGGACCGGAACCTGATCGGCACGCAGTCGCATATGATGGGGCTGCACGCGCTCGGCATCGACCACGTGCTCGCGGTGACCGGCGATCCCGCGAAATTCGGCGACCTGCCCGGATCGAGCTCGGTCTACGACATGACCAGCTTCGACATGATCCGGATGATCAAGCAGCTGAACGAGGGCATCGCGTTCTCCGGCAAGCCGCTCAGGCAGCGGGCGCGCTTCGTCGTCGGCGCCGCCTTCAATCCGAACGTCAAACATCTGGACAAGGCGGTCCGGCGGCTGGAGAAGAAGGTCGAGTCCGGCGCCGACTTCATCATGACGCAGCCGGTGTACGATGCCGCGCTCATCGAGCGGATCGCCGACGCCACCCGCCATATCGGCGTGCCGATATTTCTCGGCGTCATGCCGCTGGCGAGCGGACGGAACGCCGAGTTTCTCCACAATGAGGTGCCGGGCATCGAGCTCTCGGATGAAGTCCGCAGGCGGATGGCCGGTCTGGAGGGCGAAGCCGGCCGGGCGGAAGGCGTCCGGATCGCGGAAGAGCTGCTGGACGCAGCGCTGGAATGTTTCAATGGAATCTATCTGATGACACCTTTCATGTTCTATGACATGACGGCGAAATTGACCGGTTACGTGCGCGCGAAAGCGGGCGTGAAAACGTCCGTTATCTCTTGTTCCTCCGGCGAAAATGAATTAAAATAGAGTCCAATGGTTACACCTGCCACGGATCGGACCGGAAGACGCCGCGGCCCAGCCGGGCCGGGCAGCGGCCTGCGGCCGAACGATGGCGGCGCGAACGTATGCTCCGGCCGCCGGATGTCAACAATAGTGCAAAGCCGCCCGCATACGCAGCGCCGGAATTGCGTTAGGGATCATGCCTGTTCCGCGATGTCGGCTCATCGCCGCGGTCCCCGCATTCGGGGCGGAAGGGGCATGACGACCGGGAGGAGACCACAATGGCAATCAAACTGATCAATATCGGATTTGGCAACATCGTGTCGGCCAACCGGATCATTTCGATCGTCAGTCCGGAATCGGCGCCGATCAAACGGATCATCCAGGAAGCGCGCGACCGCCACATGTTGATCGACGCCACTTACGGAAGGCGCACGCGGGCTGTCATCATTACCGACAGCGACCACGTCATCCTGTCTGCCGTGCAGCCGGAGACGGTGGCGCACCGCCTGTCCGTGAAAGAAGACGACAACGACGAATGAATTGGGGCGTATCATGAAACAGGGATTGTTGATCGTGTTGTCGGGACCGTCCGGCGTGGGCAAAGGGACCGTCTGCAGAGCGCTTCGCCGCATGATGCCGGAACTCGTCTATTCCGTGTCCGCGACAACGCGTGCGCCGCGGGCCGGAGAGGCCGAAGGCGTGGACTACTATTACAAGACCCGCGAGCAGTTCCAGGAGATGATCGAACGCGGGGCATTGCTGGAGTATGCCGAGTACGTCGGGAATTTGTACGGCACGCCTCGCGAACCCGTCGAGCGGACGATCGCGGAGGGCAAGGACATTATTTTGGAAATCGATGTCAAGGGCGCGCTGCAGGTGAAGCGGAACTATCCGGAAGGCGTGTTCATTTTCCTGCTTCCGCCGTCGCTTGACGAGCTGAGGCAGCGCATTTCCGGGCGCGGCACGGAGACGGCCGCCGTCATCGACACCCGGATGTCGGAAGCGAGCAGGGAGATCGGCATGATCACCGAATACGATTATGCCGTCGTCAACGACGAAATCGAGGCGGCCTGCCGCCGCATCCAGAGCATCATTACCGCCGAACATTGCCGGCGCGACCGCATCGTGAAGGAATATTCGGGACTGATGCCCCTCATCCATAAAGCGTGAAGAGGTGACGCACATGCTGTATCCATCGATTGACGAGATGATGAAGAAAGTCGACAGCAAATATTCGCTCGTCGTGGCGGCCGCCAAACGGGCGAGAATGCTCCGGGACGGCGCCAAGTCGCAGCTGGAGTCGCCCAAATCCCACAAGCCGGTCGGCGTGGCGCTGGAGGAAATTTACCACGATCTCCTCGCCATTGAACAAGATTCGAACGCGAAATAACGGACACGGCAACAACCCCTTGGACGCGGGTTGTTCTTTTTTATCCCCGGGATACGAAAAGGAGGAATCGGACGTTTATGGTGAGCAGCAGCCTGCGGGGAAGGACGATCGTGGTCGGCGTGACGGGGGGCATCGCCGCCTACAAGGCGGCGGCGCTGGTCAGCCGGCTGACGCAGCGGGGCGCGGATGTGCGGGTGATCATGACCGAATCGGCCGCCAAATTCGTCGCGCCGCTGACGTTCCAGACGCTGTCGCGCAATCCGGTCTATACGGACACCTTCGACGAGCGGGATCCCGCCGTCGTTTCGCATATCGATCTGGCGGATCATGCGGACCTGTTCATCGTGGCGCCGGCGACGGCGAACATCATCGCCAAGATGGCACACGGGCTGGCGGACGACATGCTGAGCACGACGCTGCTCGCGACGACCGCGCCGATTCTCGTGGCGCCCGCCATGAACGTTCACATGTACGCCCATCCGGCGGTGCAGGCGAACCTCAGGCTGCTCGCCGAGCGGGGCGTCCGGTTCGTGGAGCCGGGCACGGGCCAGCTGGCGTGCGGCTACGTTGGCAAAGGCCGGCTGGCCGAGCCCGAGACCATTGCCGACACAGCGGAAGCGCTGCTCGCCGAAATGGCGCGTGAAGCTGCCGGAGGGCATCCGCTTGCGGACCGCAGGGTCATCGTGACGGCCGGCGGCACGGTGGAGCGGATCGACCCGGTTCGCTATATCACGAACGATTCGTCCGGCAAGATGGGCATCGCAATCGCCGAGGCGGCGCGCGATCTCGGAGCGGATGTGACGCTGATCGCGGCGCGGGTGACCGCGGAGCTTCCGGCCGGCGTCGAGGTCGTCCGCGTGGAATCCGCCGAAGATATGCTGCGGGCGGTCATGGAGAGGTTCGACGAGGCGGACGTCGTCGTGAAGGCGGCCGCCGTCGCCGACTACCGGCCCGCGGTACGCCGGACGTCCAAGATGAAGAAAAAGGAAGACCGCCTGACGCTGGAATTGGAGAAAACGCCCGACATTCTCGCGGAAGCGGGACGGCGGAAGACGAAGCAGCTGCTCATCGGGTTCGCGGCGGAGACGGACGACCTGGAAGCGAACGCGATGGACAAGCTGCGGCGCAAAAACTGCGACCTGATCGTCGCGAACGACGTGACGGCGCCCGGCGCGGGCTTCGACGTTGATACGAACGCGGTGAGCGTGTTCGACGCGGCCGGCAGGACGGCCGAATGGAAAGTCATGCCGAAGCGGGAGATCGGGCTGCGCCTGATGCGGCTGGCGGCCGAGCGGCTGGCCGACCGGGAGGCGGAAGCGCCGTGATCGCCCGCGTCGTCGTCGACGTTGCCGCGCGGCAGACGGACCGGCCGTTCGATTACCGCGTCCCCGAGGAAGCCGAAGCGTGGATCGAGGTCGGCAGCCGCGTCGCGGTGCCGTTCGGCGGAAGGACGGTGCAAGGATTCGTCGTCGGTTTCGCGCAGGAAGCGGAAGTGGAGCCCGGCCGTCTGAAGCCGATCGGCGAACTGCTCGATCCGACGCCGCCGCTTCGTCCCGATCTGATCGAATTGGCGCGCTGGATGGCGGATACATACGGCTGCACCTGGACGGCGGCCATGCAGGCGATGATTCCCGCGGCACTCAAGGGCAAGGCGGAACGAATGGTCAGTCTGGCGCAAAACCCGGGAGCCGCGGATCACGCGGAAGCGGCGCCCGGCCTCTCGGATGCGCTGATCGCCTGGCTCAAACGATACGGGCCGGTGAAGCTGACCACCCTGCTGGAACGGTTCCCCGACGAGGCGCAGGCCGTCAGCGGTGCGCTGCGGCGCGGCGTGCTTGCCGAATCGGCGCAGGTCAGGGACCGGCTGTCGGTGAAGAAGATTCTGACCGTCTTCCCGCCCGAGGACCGGGCGGCGGCCGAGGCGGCCGCCGCGGCGTTTCCGGCGAGGCTCACGAAACAGCGCCAGGCGCTCCTGCATATGCTGGAGCGGAATGAGCCGGTGCCTCTGCGCAGGCTGGCGGAAGAAAGCGGGTTCTCGGAATCGATATTCCGCGCGCTGGCGGACAAAGGGCTGCTCAGCATCGAAGCGGTGGAGGAAGACCGCGACCCGTACGCGGGACGCCGGTTCACGCCGACCCGGCCGTTGCCGCTGACGGATGCGCAAGCCGCCGCGTACCGGCGCATCGCGGAGGCGCTCGAAAGCGGAAAGCCTGCCGCGATGCTGCTGCAGGGTGTGACCGGCAGCGGCAAGACGGAAGTTTACCTGCAGGCGATCGAGCGGTGCATCGCGTCCGGCCGGCAGGCGATCGTGCTCGTGCCGGAGATCGCGCTGACGCCGCAGATGGTCGAACGGTTCAAGGGGCGGTTCGGCAGCGATGTCGCCGTCATGCACAGCCGTCTGTCGCTGGGGGAACGGTACGACGAGTGGCGCAAAGTCCGCGACGGCCGCGTCCGGGTGGCGATCGGGGCGCGCTCGGCCGTGTTCGCGCCGTTTGAGCGGATCGGCCTGATCATCATCGACGAAGAGCACGAATCGTCCTACAAGCAGGAGGAGAGCCCGAAATATCACGCGCGCGACGCGGCGGTGTACCGGGCCGGACAGCACGGCGCGGTCGTCGTCCTCGGCTCGGCGACGCCGTCGCTCGAGAGCTTCGCCGCCGCGCGGCTCGCACCCGCCGCGGCGGCGGCGGAAAGCGGCGGGCAGGCGGTCGGTCCGGCGGCCCGGGTGAGTCCCGGCGCGGCGCTCCGGTCCGCCGAATGGCTGCCGCTGCCCGAACGGGCGCTCGGCCTGCCGCTGCCGCCGGTGGACATCGTCGACATGCGGGAAGAGCTGGCCGCGGGCAACCGGACGATGTTCAGCCGCCGGTTGCGCGAGGCGCTGACGCAGCGGCTGGAACGCGGCGAGCAGACCGTGCTGCTGCTCAACCGGCGCGGGTACAGCACATTCGTCATGTGCCGCTCTTGCGGTTATACGGCCGGGTGTCCGCATTGCGAGATTGCGCTGACCTACCATCAGCGGAGCAGCGTGATGCGCTGCCATTACTGCGGCCATGCGGAGCGGCAGCCGGAGGAATGTCCGGCATGCGGCAGCCCGCATATCCGCTATTTCGGCACCGGGACGGAGCGCGTCGAGGAAGAATTGTACCGCGCGTTCCCCGGCATCCGCGTCATCCGGATGGATGTCGACACGACCGGCACGAAGGGCGCGCATGAGAAATTGCTGTCGGCGTTCGGCCGGCGCGAGGCGGATGTGCTGCTCGGCACGCAGATGGTGGCGAAGGGGCTTGATTTTCCGTTGGTGACGCTGGTCGGCGTCATCGCCGCGGACACGTCGCTCCATCTGCCGGATTTCCGCGCGGCGGAGCGGACGTTCCAGCTCATCACGCAGGTCGCCGGCCGGGCGGGGCGGCACGATCTGCCCGGCGAGGTGGTCGTGCAGACGTATTCACCCGACCATTACGCGATCCGCGCGGCGCAGCGCCACGATTATGACGGGTTCGTGCGCGAGGAGCTGCGCGCCCGGCGGCTGCTGTCGTATCCGCCGTTCTGCCGGCTGGCGCTTGCGACGCTGTCGCATCCGGAGCTGCCGAAACTCGCCGAGGCGGCCGAGAGGTTCGCCGCGGCGCTGCGCGGCGCCGCCGCCTCCGCCGGGCTGCTGAAGCCGCTCGCCGGCGGCTCGGGGACGGCGCTGGAACTGGTCGGCCCCGCGGCATCGCCGATCCCGCGCCTCAAAGATCGCTACAGGTGGCAAGTTATGATAAAATATCGGGGAATCGTCGACGCGGCGGGCCTGATCCGGCAGGCGGCCGAAACGCTCGCCGGGGACCGTTCCGCAGGGGACGTCCAGATCAGCGTCGATGTCGATCCGCAAGTGATTCTGTAAATTTGATTCTGTAACCAGAAGGATGTGCAAAACCGCATGGCCATCAGGCTGATTGTGAAAGATCCCGATCCCGTGCTGCGGGAGCGCGCGAAAGAAGTGACCAAGTTCAACGCGAATCTGCACAAGCTGCTTCGCGACATGGCCGACACGATGTACGACGCGAAGGGCGTCGGGCTTGCCGCGCCGCAGATCGGCATTCTGAAGCGGGTCATCGTCGTCGATGTCGGAGACGAGCACGGACTGATCGAGATGGTGAATCCGGAGATCGTCGAGCGGGAAGGCGAGCAGATCGGGCCCGAAGGGTGCCTCAGCATTCCGGGCCTGAACGGGATCGTCCGGCGCGCCCAGCGGGTTGTCGTCAAAGGGCAGGACCGGGACGGAAATCCGTTCACCGTCGAAGCGGAAGGGTATCTGGCGCGCGCATTCCAGCATGAGGTCGATCATCTGAACGGCGTGCTGTTCACCGATATTGCGGACGAGGTTTACAAAATTCCGGAATCGACAGGGCAGGAAGAAGAGGAAGAATGAAGGACATTCGCATCGTATTCATGGGGACGCCCGAGTTCGCCGTGCCTTCGCTGCGCGCCCTCGCCGCGTCCGGATACTGGATCGCGGCCGTCGTCTCCCAGCCCGACCGGCCGCAGGGCCGCAAGCAGCTGCTGATGCCGACGCCGGTGAAGGCCGCGGCGGAAGAGCTCGGCATTCCGGTGCTGCAGCCGGAGCGCGTGCGGCGTCCGGAAGCGGTGGAGGCGATCGCCGCTTATAAGCCGGATCTGATCGTCACGGCGGCGTACGGGCAGATTCTGCCGAAATCGCTGCTCGATCTGCCGCGACTCGGCTGCATCAATGTGCACGGGTCGCTGCTGCCGAAGTACCGCGGCGGCGCGCCGATCCAGCGTGCGATCATGAACGGGGAGACGGTCACCGGCGTGACGATCATATACATGGCCGAAGGGCTCGACACCGGCGACATGATCAGCCGGGTCGAGGTGCCGATCGAGCCGGACGACACGGCCGGCACCCTGTTCGCCAAGCTCAGCGAGGCGGGAGCCGGACTGCTCGTCCGCACGCTGCCCGGCATCATCGCGGGAACGGCGCGGGCCGTGCCGCAGAACGACGCGGAGGCGACCTATGCGCCGAACTTGACGCGCGAGGACGAGCGCCTCGACTGGTCGCGCGGCGCGAAGCAGCTGTATGACCAGGTGCGGGGACTTTTGCCGTTCGCCGGCGGGTATACACTCTTGAACGGCGAAGTGTTCAAAGTGTGGCAATGCCGGCCCGCAGACGGGCCCGGCGGCGGGGCGGATGCGCGTCCCGGAACGATCCGGGCGGCGGGCGGCCGGCTGTTCGTCGCGGCCGGCGACGGCTGGCTGGAACTGCTGCAGGTGCAGCCCGCCGGCAAGAAAGCGATGCCGGCCGCCGAGTGGCTGAAGGGAATGCGCCTTCCGCCCGGCGCCGCATTCGGAGGATGATGACGATGTTGACCAGACGCGGCACAACGGCGCGGGAAGCCGCGCTCGACATGCTGCTGCGCGTCGAGAGGGAAGGCGCATACAGCAACATTGAACTGAACCGGACGCTCAGAAGCGCCGGTCTTTCCAGGACCGACGCGGGGCTCGCGACGGAGCTGGTGTACGGCACGATTCAGCGCCGGCTGACGCTCGACTACTGGCTTGCCCGGTTTGTCGCGCGCGGACTGGACAAGCTGCAGCCGTGGGTGCTGATGCTGCTCAGGATGAGCTTGTACCAGCTTGTTTATCTGGACCGGATTCCGCCGCACGCTGCGGTCGGCGAAGCGGTCAAGATCGCGAAGAAGCGCGGACATCCCGGCGTCGTCAGCCTGGTCAACGGCGTCCTGCGCAGCCTGGCCGGCTGCCGGGAAGAGCTTGAGCTGCCGGATGATCCCGATCCGGCCCGCCGGCTGTCACTGAAATATTCGTTTCCGGAATGGCTGGCCGCCCGCTGGATTGAGGCGTACGGCGAGGAGACGGCCGAGGCGGTCATGGCGGCACTCAACGAGCGGCCGAAGGCGAGCATCCGGGTGAACCGGCTGCGCGGCGGCCGCCGGTCGGTGCTGGAACGGCTCAAGGCGGAAGGCTTCGATGCGAAACCTTCCCTGCTTTCGCCCGCCGGCATCGTCATCCGCCGGGGCGGGAACCTGGCCGACACGGACGGGTACCGCGACGGCGAATGGACGGTGCAGGACGAAGCCGCGATGCTGGTCGCGGAAGCCTGCGACCCGGAACCGGGCATGCAGGTGCTGGACTGCTGCGCCGCGCCCGGCGGCAAGTCGACTCATCTCGCGGAACTGATGGGCGACGTCGGCGTCGTCCTGGCGAACGACATCCATCCGCACAAGGAGCGGCTGATCGTCGAGCAGGCGCAGCGGCTCGGCCTCTCCTCCGTCCGCACGTCGGTATGCGATGCCGCGGAGCTGCCGCGCCGCGTCGGCGCCGAATCGATGGACGTCGTGCTGCTCGACGCGCCGTGCAGCGGCTTCGGCGTCATCCGCCGCAAGCCGGAAATCCGCTGGACGAAGAAGCCGGAGGATATCGACGAGATTGCCGCGATCCAGCACCGGCTGCTTGCCGCCGCGTCGGCGCTCGTCAAGCCCGGCGGATTGCTCGTGTACAGCACCTGCACGTTCGAATCGCGCGAAAACGAGGAGCAGATCGCAAAGTTTCTGGCCTCGCATCCCGAGTTTGCGCCGGATTGCGATTGGCCGAAGTCGATTCTGGACGGCTTCCTCGCCGCCGGCATACCCGAACCGTCGCCCGCAACCGGTTCGGTGACGCTGCTGCCGCACATGGCGGGAACGGACGGCTTCTTCATCGCGCGGCTGCGCAAGCGCAGGTAGCGGCGCCCGTCAGCCCGAAGTGGTTCGAACCCGGCCGGCTGTGGTAAAATATATGGATAATGGCGGCGCTGACCGGCAGTCCGCAGCGCAAGCCGCTGCCGGAACGGTTCCGGCAATTGACAGCGGATGGAGCGAAAGCATGAAACCTTTCATATACGACTATACGCTAGACGAGCTCAAAGATTGGATGAAGGAAGCCGGCGAGCCCGCGTTCCGCGCGGACCAGCTGTTCGACTGGCTGTACGTGAAGCGCGTCCGGTCGTTCGAGGACATGACGAATTTGCCGAAGGCGCTTCGGGCGAAGCTGGATGAAGCGTTTGCGTTCGTGGCGCTCTCGGAGATCACGCGTCTCACATCGAAGGACGGGACGGTCAAATATCTGTTCGGCCTGCATGACGGACACGCGATCGAGACGGTGGTCATGCGGCACAATTACGGCATCAGCATTTGCGTCACGACGCAGGTGGGCTGCCGGATCGGCTGCACGTTCTGCGCGTCGACCCTCGGCGGGCTGAAACGGAACCTGACGGCCGGCGAGATCGTCGCGCAGGTGGTCACGGCGCAGCAGATGCTCGATGAAGCGGGCGAGCGGATTGCGAGCATCGTCATCATGGGATCGGGCGAGCCGTTCGAAAACTATGACGCGACGATGAAGTTTCTCCGCATCGTCACGCATGCGAAGGGATTGAACATCGGCCAGCGCCACATCACGGTCTCCACGAGCGGCATCGTGCCGAACATTTACCGGTTTGCGGACGAGAACACGCAGATCAATCTGGCGATCTCGATCCACGCGCCGAACGATGCGCTGCGGTCGAAGCTCATGCCGGTCAACCGGCGCTATCCGTTCGACGAGGTGATGGAGGCGATCCGGTATTACATCGCGAAGACCGGCCGCCGCGTTACGTTCGAATACGCGCTGATCGGCGGCGTGAACGACCGGCCGGAACATGCGGAAGAGCTGGCGGACGTGCTGAACGGCATGTTGTGCCATGTCAACCTCATTCCGGTCAACTACGTGCCGGAGCGGAAATACGTGCGCACGCCGCGGGAAGACATTTTCGCGTTTCAGCGCATTCTGCAAAGCCGCGGCATCAACGCGACGATTCGCAGGGAGCAGGGTCATGACATCGCCGCAGCATGCGGACAGCTGCGGGCGAAGCATATGGAATCGATGAGGTGATATCGGATTGAGAACGGCTAACCGAAGCGACGTCGGGCGCATCCGGCTTGTGAACGAGGACCGCGCCTGGGCTGCCGAGCTGCCGAGCGGCGTGACGGCCGCGATCGTGGCCGACGGCATGGGCGGGCATCAGGCCGGAGACGTCGCCAGCCAGCTTGCGGTCGACACCTTCCGCGAGGCGATCACATCCGTTCAGGCGGAGCTTACGCACGAACAGGCGAAGACGGCGCTCTGCCAGGCGATTCTGCAGGCGAACGAAGCGGTCTTCGATCTGGCCGCGCGCAACGAGCACTATCGGAACATGGGCACGACCGTGGTGGCGGCGCTGCTGCTCGGGGATGCCGGGTTCATCGGTCATATCGGGGACAGCCGCGCGTACAAGCAGCGCGGGGACACGCTCCGGCTGCTGACCGAAGACCATACGCTCGTCAATGAACTTGCGAAGTCCGGGCAGATCAGCCCGGAAGAGGCGGCGAACCATCCGCGCCGCCACGTGCTGACGCGGGCGCTCGGGACGGAGCGGGAAGTGGAGGTCGACCTCAAGGGATTTTCATGGCAGCCGGGGGACAGACTGCTGCTCTGCAGCGACGGTCTGTACGCGATGGTGTCCGAGGACGAGATCCGCGAGACGCTGCTGGATGAGAATCTCGATCTGGACGCGAAGGCGAACCGGCTGATCGAGCTTGCGCTCGAAGCGGGAGGCGAAGACAACGTGACCGTCCTGCTGATTGAATACGAAGGCGGGCATCCGGGGGGTGAACAGCCGGCATGATCGGACACGAACTCGGAGGCCGATACGAGATCATCGAGCGAATCGGCGGAGGCGGGATGGCGCTCGTCTACCGGGCGCACGACATTTTGCTGAATCGCAATGTTGCCGTGAAAATTTTGCGCCAGCAATTCGTCCATGACGAGGAATTCGTGCGCCGCTTCAACCGGGAGGCGCAGGCCGCAGCTTCGCTCTCGCATCCGAACATCGTCAGCGTCTACGATGTCGGTCAGCAGGACGATACGCACTATATCGTCATGGAGTATGTCGAGGGGCAGAACCTGAACGACATCATCAAGGAGCGGGCGCCGCTGCAGCCGGACGAAGCGGTGCGGATTGCCGTGCAGATCTGCGACGCGCTCGACCACGCCCATCTGAATCAGATCATTCACCGTGACATCAAGCCGCACAACATCCTGATCGGCAAGAACGGCCGGGTGAAGGTGACCGACTTCGGCATCGCGCGCGCCGTTACGTCGTCGACCATCACCCAGACGGGATCGGTCGTCGGTTCGGTGCATTATCTTTCTCCGGAACATGCCAAAGGCATCGTCACGGGTGAGAAATCGGACTTATATTCTCTCGGCGTCGTATTGTACCAGATGGTGACGGGGCGTCTGCCGTTCCTCGGCGAAAGCCCGATCAGCGTGGCGCTCAAACATCTGCAGGACGGATTCGAGGAACCGCGCCAGGTGAATCCGCTCATCCCGCAAAGTCTGGAGAACGTCATTCTGCGCGCGATGCGCAAAAATCCGGCCGAACGGTACGCTTCGGCCCGGGAGATGCTGAACGATCTGGAGACCTGTCTGTCGCCCGAACGGCTTCACGAGCCGAAGCTCACATTCGACGATGACGAGGTGGATCCCGAAGCGACGCGCATCATGCCGGCCATCCGCGGCACGGCCGAGGCGCAGACCTCGGCGCGCAGCGGCGGCGAGGACGGCGAAGACGAATCGTTTCCCGACTCGCCGGAGTGGATTGACGAGTCAAAGCCGCGCAGATGGGTGAAGCCGCTGGCGGCGCTCATCCTGACGGGCGTGTTCGTCGCGCTGGCAATCTGGGGTGTGCGAATGGTGCGCGATTACATCGAGACGGATGAAGTCGACGTCCCGTACGTCGTCGGCATGCAGGAGGCGGCGGCCCGCGAACGGCTGGCGGCGGAAGGGCTGAAGGTCGAGGACCCGGTGATCTACGAGGAGAATGACGAAGTGCCGGCGGGCGTCGTCATTTCGCAGAACAAGATGAACATGCGCGTGAAGACCGGCTCATACATTCAGCTAACCGTAAGCAGCGGACCGAAGCTCGAGACGATGGAAGACTTTGTCGGGCGAAAGTTCGCCAATGCGCAGATGCAACTGGAAGCCTTGGGCGTGGAAGCCGATCGGATCGAGCGCGAAGACGTCTTCGACGAGGCCGAGCCGGGCAATATCATTGAGCAGTCGATCGCCGCCGGCGAGCGGTTCGATCCGAAGACGGCGCGCATCCGGTTCGTCGTCAGCAAGGGGCGCGAGACGTTCGATATGCCTTCGCTGCTCGACAAGAAGCTGGAAGACGCGATTAAAATGCTTGAGAGCTACGAACTGAAGCTCGGTCCGGATGAAGGCATCGTTCGCGAGCCGAGCTACAGGCCCGAAGGCACGGTCATCGCCCAGTTCCCGTTCATGCCGGGCGATCCCGTCGCCAAGGGCAGCGAAGTGACGCTGACCGTCAGCTCCGGGCTGCCGGAGGACGCGCTGCGCTATACGTTCAACATCTCGATCTCTCCGGCCGTGGCCGGACGGGCGAGCACGATCCGGATCGAGTACTCCGACGCGACCGGAGAGAAAATCGATTGGGGAACGCGCCGGATCGAGCAGACGGAATCGTTCCCGGTCAACGTCGTGTTGGCGCCCAATACGGAAGCGATCGTGACGATCTACCGTGACGGCCAGTTCACCGATTCGTTCTCGGTCACTTATGACGAAGCGAAAGCCGGCGGCCGGGGCGTCCAGTCCGTGCCGGGCGCACCGGCCCAGGAGGATCAGCCGGCGTCGGGCGTCCCGCAGGGGGCCGGCGCGAACGGGGAGGCCGTACCGGGCACGCAGACGGAAAGCGGCCCGGATGTCCTGTCGTCCGACCCCGGTGCGGACCCCGGCGCCGAATCGCAGTCCGAAGAAGGGCATCAGGAGGATTGATGTGTGGCCACCGGACGCATTGTCAAAGCGTTAGCAGGTTATTATTTCGTGGAACCGGACAAATACGAGCAAGGCGCGGAGGGACCGATCCGCTGCCGCGCGCGCGGCATTTTCAAGAAGCGCGGCGAGTCGCCGCTCGTCGGCGACCGGGTCGACTATACCGAAATCGGCGGCGGGGAAGGCACCGTCGATCGGATTCACCCCCGCTCATCGGTGCTGATCCGTCCGCCGGTCGCCAACATCGAGCTGGCGGTCGTCGTCTTCTCCGTCGCGGAGCCTGCGCTCAACCTGCAGCTGCTGGACAAGTTTCTGGCGTTCATCGAACATGCGGGCATTGACGCCGTAATCTGCCTCACCAAGCGCGATCTGATTGACGGGCCGGACGGGGAAGAGGCGCGAGAAGCGTTCGAAGCCGTTCAGCGCATCTATCCGCCGATCGGCTACCGGACGATCGCGACCTGCGCGCGGACCGGCGAAGGCGTGGACGAACTGCGCGAGGTGCTGGGCGGCCGGCTGTCCGTCGTCTGCGGCCAGTCGGGCGTCGGCAAGTCTTCGCTGCTCAACGCCGCGGTGCCGGGGCTGAAGCTGGAGACGAACGCCATCAGCGAAAAGCTCGGCCGGGGCCGTCACACGACGCGGCATACGGAACTGGTTCCGGTCGGCGGGGGAGGCTATGTCGCGGATACGCCGGGCTTCAGCCAGCTGGATTTCGGCGAGCTGCAGGATGCGGACCTCGGCTCGTGCTTCCGCGAATTCCGCGAGCTGGCGTCTGAGTGCAAGTTCAGAGGCTGCACGCATGTGCACGAGCCGGGCTGCGCGGTCACCGCGGCGCTCGCCGAAGGGCGGATCGCGCAGAGCCGATACGACAGCTACACCGCATTTCTGGCGGAAGCGAGCGAGAAGAAGCGGAGGTATTGACATGACGATCATCGCGCCTTCGATCCTGTCGGCCGATTTCGGCCGGCTGGCGGAGGAGATTGCCGATGCCGAGCGCAGCGGCGGCGACTGGATTCATATCGATGTCATGGACGGCATGTTCGTGCCGAACATCACGTTCGGTCCGCCGGTCATCAAGGCGGTCCGCGGCGCGACCCGGCTGCCGTTCGACGTTCATCTCATGATCGAGCGCCCGGAGCGGTATCTGGCCGATTTTGCCGCTGCCGGCGCGGACCGGATTACGGTGCATGCCGAAGCGTGCGTCCATCTGCATCGCGTCGTCGGACAGATCAAGGAGCTCGGGCTGCCGGCGGGGGTGGCGCTCAACCCGGCGACGCCGCTCGGGTTCGTCGAGCATCTGCTGGATGATGTCGACCTGATTCTGTGCATGACGGTCAACCCGGGATTCGGGGGCCAGTCGTTCATCCCGTCCGTGCTGGACAAAATCCGGACGCTCAGGCACATGCTCAACGAACGGGGAAGGGCCGAAGTCCATATCCAGGTGGACGGAGGCATCAACGCGGAGACCGCGCCGCTTGTCAGAGAAGCCGGCGCCGATGTGCTCGTCGCGGGCAACGCCGTATTCGGACGTTCCGACCGGGCTCAGGCGATTGCCGAATTGCGATAAGGAGCTGACGCCATGACGGATCAGGAACGTATCGGGGGAAAAGACATCTTCTGGCTGTTCGCCTACAGCACGCTGATCGGTGCGCTGCTTGTCGCGTTCACGATGATTCCGACGTTCTGGCGGTTCCTTTTCTCGCTCGGCGCGCTGTTTGCCGGCATCCGCTTCTTCGCCCGGTATGAGCGCATTGCGATGCGGGTATGGCTGTTCATCCTGTCGTTCGTTTATTTCATCCTCTTCACGATTGTGCTTGTCATGATCTTGTATTCGACAGGACGGATCGCGCCGGCGGATTGAAACGGAAGCTCCCGCGGAATAGGACAAAACGGTGATGCATAGGATGGTTACAGGAGCGAGACACCTGTAACCATTTTTTATGTCCGTGTATATAAGTGGATTGACGATGGGCGCGCCGAAGGAGGGGATGAGCCGTGAAGTTTTATACGATCAAGCTGCCGAAATTTCTGGGCGGAATCGTGCGAGCGATCCTGAATACGTTCCAGAAGAACTGACCTCCGCCGCCCCGGCTGCCGGGCAATGCCGGGCGCTACAAGCGCGCCGGCTCCATCCGGCGCGTCGGCGCGGCTCGTCGCATCATCAGCATGCCAATCGAGTAGGAGGGGGCGGCTAGCCCCCGACCTCTCACACCACCGTACATGCGGGTCCGCATACGGCGGTTCCGTAAGGTTAACAAAGTTCCAGGTAACGAGAAAGCAGACTTTTCAGCCCTTTCGCTTCCCGGTAGGAAGTCGGAAGGGCATTGTTTGTGTTACGGGACATTTCCCACGGACCACGGCGTGAGTTCGCCATCATTCGAGCCGCCCATTCGGGCACGCCGAGTGCACGGAGATTACGCAATCTGGTCTTGGGTCTCTTCCATTGTTTCCACAGACACATGCGCAGTCGCCTGCG
>NZ_QEWA01000024.1:0-69708 GCF_003390775.1 Thermobacillus sp.
GTTGAACTATTAAGACAAAGGAATTCGCCTCTTGGGATAGGTTGTCTCGGCAACTTCCTATTTCCACATGGAGGAGATGAATTCCTTTTATTTTGCTTAAAACAGCCGACTTTTTCAGGGGAAACTATTTAAGATTTTTGATAATCATTTCTTATTTATGAGAACGATTCGACACTGCGCGGGGCCGGCAGACCCATCGCTTTCGGGACTTGCGGCACGGCTTTGCCCCAAAAAAGACAAGCAGTCTGCCCCGGGCCGCTAATCCCCGAAGCAGACTGCCGATTGCAAGCGGACGATTCAACCTTTGACCGCGCCCGCCACGACGCCTTTCACGATATGTTTCTGCAGCAGCATGAACACGATGATGGACGGCAGCACCGCCATCACCATGGCCGTCATCGCATACTGCCAATCGGTATTGTACTGTCCGACGAAGGTGTACGCCGCCAAGGTCAGCGTCTTCGTCGATTGCGAGCTGTTGACCATGAGTAGCGGCAGCAGGAAGTCGTTCCATATCCACATGACGTCGATGATAATGACGGTGGTGGTCACCGGTTTCAGAAGCGGCAGAATGATGGTGCCGAACGTCCGGAAGGAAGAGGCGCCGTCGATCATGGCGCTTTCGTCCAACTCCCGCGGGATGCCCTTGACGAATCCGTGATAGATAAACACCGCCAGCGGCACGCCGAATCCCCAGTAAATGACGCCGAGCCCCCAGGTGCTGTCAGACAGCCCCATGTCCTTCGCCAGCTTGAGCACGGTGATCATGATGCTCTGGAACGGGACGAGCATCGGCAGAATGCAAACCAGATACAAGATGTTGCTCAGCCTGCTTCCGGTGCGGGACAACTTGTAAGCGGCGAGGGATGAAAGGGCAATGATGCCGGCCACCCCGACTACCGTGATGATGACGTTGTTGAGAAACAACTGCGGGTAATCGATGAACTTCCACACATAGATGTAATTTTCCAGGGTCAGCTTCTCCGGCAGCGCCACCACGTTCCGCATCACTTCGCCGAAGGTCTTGAACGAGTTGATCAGCACGAGAAACATCGGATACAGGAACACGAGGGCGGAAACGATCATGAACAATTCGAGCAGCGCAAGTCCGATTTTTCCGCGCTTCATCAGCTCTCCACCTCTCTCCGTTTGAAGTAGGCCAGCTGAACGACGGTGATGATCATGACGGCGAAGAACAGCACGAGCGCCTTCGCGGTGCCGTACCCGTACATGTTGTTCTGGAACGTATCCCGGTAGATGTCATACGACACGCTGACCGTGGACCCACCCGGACCGCCGGCGGTAAGGGACAGGATGACATCGAAAATTTTGATCGAGTTGGTGAGCGCCATGAACACGGCGATGGTCACCGACGGCGCAAGCAGCGGCAGCGTTACGCTGAAGAAGCGGCGAACCGGCCCCGCCCCGTCCACAACGGCCGCTTCCATGACGTCGGCGGGCACCGATTGCAGACCGGCGATGTAAATGACGATATAGAACCCGACGGACTGCCAGATGGACACCAGAAGCACGGAGATGAACGCCAGCGTATTTTCGCCCAGCCAGCTCCATTGGAAAATGCCCCAGCCGGTCTGTTCATAGAGCGATTCGAATCCCTGCATGAAAATGAACCGCCAAATGAAACCGACAATGACCAGACTGAGAATGTACGGGACAAAAAAAGCGGCCCTGAGCGCCGTCCGCGTCTTCAGCGGCCGGTCCAGCGCGAGGGCGATCAACACCGCCAGCACGTTGACGAGGATGATGTACAGAATCGAATATTTGAGCGTGAACAGGGACGCGTTCAAAAAGTTCCGGTCTTGAAGCAGCGCCCGGAAGTTGTCGAATCCGATGAAGTCGGGATTGCTGTTGATGCCGTTCCACTCGGTAAGGGAATACGCCATGCTCATGACGAACGGGATATAGAAGGCGAACAGCACGCCGATCACAGCGGGGATGACGAACAGCGAGAACTCCCATCCGGAGCGCGATTTGCGGCCCATGCTGAACATGATTTCACCTGCTTTCTTGTCGTTGCGTGCAAACTGACGGATAATACACATTATAGGCGGGCCGTAAGCCGCAAAAGAATGCATTTCTGTAATCAAATAAGGGGAATAACGTGTACTGCAACTGCTCCCGGAGGGGATTCCCATGCCCGACTGGATGAACCGCATCCGCCGGCTTGCCGGCAAACCGTCGGAACGGCTTGTCCGCAAACTGATCTTGCTGTTCGCCGGCCTGGCGATGCTGATCGTACTGCTGCTTACCTTCATTTCCTACAAAATGATTGAACGGCAGTCGGTAGAATCCTTCGTTGCCGGCAGCAAGAGCAACCTGATGCTGGTCAACAAAAACATCGTCCGCTACTTCGCGGAAATCGACCAGATGTCGACGCCCGGGCTGCAGTACGACGCACTGATCCAGGCGGCCGAGTGCGGGACCTGCGATTACACGGCCCAGATCTTTCTGGAGAATTACGTGCGCAGCATGTTTCATTCCCGAAATGACATCGAGAGCCTGTTTTTTTACCTGCCGTCCCATAACCAATACTACGCCATCAGCAAAGGCGAGCCGGGACGGACGGTGCGCATTGTGTCGGATGAAGAGGGGCGGATCGCGAGACAGAAATGGATGGAGATGGTTCTGGATCGGGACACGAACCGCCTGATTCAGACGCTGCTGCTGGATGAGTCCGTCGGATACGCCCGGACGAAGGACAGCTACATCGCCTATCACCGGGTCATTCGGACACTGCTCGAGCGGGAACCGATGGCGGTGCTCACGATTTTGTTTTCCCCCGGAGGCCGCGATGAGATTTTACGCGATGTCGCCCTCGCTCAAGGGGAACAACTGCTATTGGCGGATGCCGAAGGACGGCCTTTCTATTGGAGCGACCCGGCTTTCTTCGAACAGGCGCCTCTGACGGAATGGCTGGCCGACATCCGGGCGGACGAAGACGGCGTCCTGGACCGGGTGCTGGGCGGCGAGCGCTACATGGTGATCGGTGATATGGATCAGACTACCGGTTGGACACTCGTCAAATGGACGCCGTACCGGCTGATCTACGCTTCAGCGCAGAAGACGCGCAACGTCAGCATATTGCTCGGGTCGGTCTTTGTGCTGTTCGCGCTTCTGGCCGTCTCGCTGATGTCCAACGCGATCACCCGCCCGCTCAAGGCGCTCACCCGCAAGATGGAAGCGTTCAGCCGCGGCAATTTCAACGTGATGGTCGAGGTCCGGGGACAGGATGAAATTGCCCTGCTGTCCCGCCAGTTCAACCGGATGGTCCGGCAGATTGAAGAGCTGATCAATGAGCGGTACCGCATGCAGCTCGCGGAGAAGAACGCCGTGCTCAAGGCGCTGGAGGCGGAGCTCAATCCGCATTTCATGTACAATGCGCTGCAGACGATCTCCACCAACGCGCTGAAGAAAGGCGTGCCGGAAGTGGCCGACATGGTGGACGCCCTGGCCGGGACGCTGCGCTACAGCATCAGCCGGCGAGACCGGGTGCTGCTCAGAGAAGAAATCCAACACATTGAACGCTATCTGGCCATCCAGAAGGCCCGATTCGGCGGCAGGCTGCAAGTCCGCTTCGAGCTGGACGACCGGTTGCCCGACGTGGAGATTCCAAAACTGTCCGTCCAGACGCTGGTGGAGAATGCCGTCAAACACGGCGTGGAGAAGACGTCCGTCCCGGTCTTGATCCGGATCCGAGCCTGGCCGGACAAGCTGGGCACGGTCATCGCCGTGCACGACAGCGGTCCGGGCATGGACGGAGAACAACTGGAGCTGCTGCGGGAGCGGCTGGCGCGCGATTGGGACGACCGGGAGCAGCAGGGGAATGCTTCCATCGGTCTCTCCAACCTGGCCGCCCGCCTGAAGCTGCTTTACGGCGATGCGGCGCGGCTCATGATTGATTCCGATGAATTGGGGACGGAAGTCCGCATTTTGATCCCTCGGGGAGGAAATGATGGCAATGATTCGGGCGCTGATCATCGAGGATGAACAACCGTCCCGGGAAGCGATCAAACTTCTGGGCAATTGGGAGAAATACGGCATTGCGGAGATCGACGAAGCGGAGAACGGCCGGGAGGGGCTTCGGCTTGTGGCCGCCCGGCGGCCGGACCTGCTGCTGGTGGACATGAAGATGCCGGAAATGGACGGCGTCGAGTTTCTGCGCCGGGTGTCCGCGGAACATCCCGAATGCGTATGCATCGTCATCAGCGGTTACGACGATTTCGAATACGCACGCACGGCCATCCTTTCGGGGGCCATCGATTATTTGCTGAAACCGATCAACCGGCACGATCTGAACGAGGCGCTGGCGAAAGCCGCGGCGCTGATCGGGCGGCGGAAACGGGAAGCCGGCGAGCGGATTGATCAGGGCATAGCCCTCAACCTTTCGCTGCCGAAACTGAAGGAGACGGTTTTCCTTCGCCTGGTGGAAGACGCGGGCGGCGTCACGCCGACCCACCTGTCCGTTATCGGTGCCGACAAACCCGCGGAGTATCAGGTGGCCGTCTTCTGCCTGCTGAACATGACGCAGGTGCGGCGGGAAAAATTCAAAGGGGATACGGAACTGTTCCGATTTGCCGTCGCCAACCTGCTGAACGAGTTGGAGCTGGACGGGGTGAACTGCTTCAGCTTCGCCAATCCGAAATCGGCACGGGAGTTCATTCTCGTGCTGACGTTGGACCCTGCCCGCCCTCACGGCCTTCGTCCCGATATCGAAGGATTGCTGAAGGAGGGGCTCGACCGGCTGGAGAAATGGCTCCATCTCGTCGCCTCCGGCGGGGTCGGCCGCCCGGTCCAATCCCATACCCAAATACGCGATTCCTACCTCGCCGCCCGGGATTTGGCATGGTCCGCCAACCTGGCGGAGACGGCCCATCGGCCGATATGGGCAGCTTCCGCCGCGGAACAAGGGTCGCCGCCGCCGCTCATCGGAAGGATGCCGCTCATCCGGCACGGCCTGGAAGAAGGAAATGCGGCCTATGCCGCCGCCGTCGTCAGCGATTATGTCGCGGAGATCCGCAAGGCCGGCCGCCTGAGCCTGGCCGCCGCCGACCGGCTGCTGGACGATTTCGCGACGCTGCTGCATGAGCTGGCCCTCGACCTCGGCGTGCCGAACGGTTGGCAGCCCGACATGCGCTCTGCCGGCCATGATCCGGACATGCCGTACGACCTTACGTCGCTCAAGCAATTTGAAAGCGCGATGCAGGATCTGCTGGCGGACTTCGCCGATTATGTGCGGAGAACGGTCAAATCGGCCGCCCGCTTCCACGTAAGCGACATCAAGGCGTACATCGATCAACATTACAACGAATCGATCCGCATTCATACGTTTACGGAAAAATACTACCTGAGCCGCGAATACTTGATGAAACAGTTCAAGCAGGCATACGGCATGGGCATCTACGAATATGTGCAAAAAGTGCGCATGGAAAAGGCGGCGGAACTGCTCAGGGACCCCGAGCTGAAAATTCAGGACGTCTCCGATCTGGTCGGCTTCAAGGACAAAAATTATTTCAGCAAGGCGTTCAAAAATCATTTCGGGCTGTCCCCCACAGAGTACCGCAGCAAGGAACAGAACGCCACTTTTTTACCCTGAAATCTCTACGATATCGCCTTCTTTCGGACTCTCCGCGTTCTTTACAATGAAAAGGCAAACATCCAAAAGACGGAGGGGTTGAAATGTTGAAAAAAACGGCACTCGTGTTGTGCGCCGTTCTGCTGGCCGGCATGGCCGCGGCATGCGGTTCCAGGAATAACGCGGAACAGGGCGCGAACACGGGAGAAGGCGGCGGAGCGAACGAACAGCCCGTCAACATGCGCATGTTCATCAACATGCCGGAATACACCGACGCCTTCAATGCTTTCGTTGAAGAGTACAAAAAAGTAAAGCCGAACGTCTCGATTGAACTGGAAATCATGCAGGCCGACTACCCGACCATCCTGAAATCGAAAATCGCGTCGGGCAACCTGTCCGACGTGTTCGCATCGACGGCCGGCGGGGAAATCGATCAGTACGCGGAGTATAGCGCCGACCTGACCAACGAACCACTTGCGCAAGCAATGAACGACGCGGTGAGAGCGAACATGACGTCCAGCGACGGCAAGGTGCTCGGCCTGCCGGTGAAGGACAACCTGTTCGCCATCATCTACAACAAAGACCTGTTTGAGAAGGCGGGCATCGAATCGTTCCCGAAAACGATGACGGAACTGAAGGATGCCATCGCGAAGCTGGAAGCGATCGGCGTAACGCCTTTCGCCAACGGTTACAAAGAGTGGTGGGTGCAGAAGCATATCTTCCAGCACTTCATTAATGCGGCGGCTCCGGGCAACACGAAAGCGCTCGTTCAGGACTTCATCGCCGGCAAGACGACGTTCGCGGATCATCCGGAATTGATGGCCTTCTTCGACTTCATCGACCTGACCGTTGAGCATGGCATGCCGAAGCCGCTGGAACGTGACCTGTCCGCGCAAATCAGCGACTTCGCGACGGGCAAGGCGGCCATCATGACCGGTCAAGGCGCCTGGACGGAAGAGCAGATTCTGAAGATCGATCCGAACCTGAACATCGGCGTGGCCGGCTATCCGGTCAGCGAGAATCCGGAGGATGCCATGATCATTACCGGCGCCGACCAGGCGCTTCGGATCAACAAGGATTCCCCGGTGGTCGACGAAGTGCTGGAGTTCTTCAACTGGCTGTACACGTCGGATTACGGCAAATCGTGGTTCTCGGAAGTGGCGAAAGTCATTCCGCCGATCAAGGACGTCCCGTTCCCGCAGCTGCAGATGCCGCAGCAAATGCAGCAAATCATGCAGACCGAGAAGACGGGCGAACTGGCGATTATCTATTCGCTGGACAGCTTCCATCAGCGCTTCGGCGAGATCATGCAAGCCTACATCGCGGGCAACACGACGCGCGAACAGGCCGTCAAAGACATCGAAAACGCCTGGACGCAGCTCGGCGCGCCGAGATAACCGGAAGACAGAACACCCAGCATCTTGAACGATGCCGGGTGTTCTTGTTTGTGGAACGCTGCCGGTTGGCGTACACTGATGGTATCGAAGGAGGCGAACTACATGTCCGAACACAGCAGCACCCCGAGTCAAGATAACGAACCTGCCGCCGGCATCGAGATCGGCATCAGCACCTTCCTCGAAGCGACGCCCGACCCGGAGACGGGCGAGCGGATCAGCCATGCGGAACGGCTGCGCCGCGCGGTGGAAGAAATCGTCGTTGCCGATCAGGCCGGCCTTGACGTCTATGGCGTCGGCGAGCACCACCGGCCCGACTACGCCTGCTCCGCGCCGGCCGTCGTGCTGGCGGCCGCCGCGCCGCTGACGAAGCGGATCCGGCTCACGAGCGCGGTCACCGTCCTGTCCTCGGACGACCCGGTCCGCGTCTATCAGCAATTTGCCACGCTGGACGGCATTTCGAACGGCCGGGCGGAAATCATGGCGGGCCGCGGCTCGTTCATCGAATCGTTCCCGCTCTTCGGCTGCAAGCTGGAAGACTACGACGAGCTGTTCAACGAGAAGCTGGAACTCTTGCTTGAAGTGTGCCGGAACGAGATCGTGACGTGGCGCGGCGGACACCGGCCCGCGATCGACGGCCGCGGCGTCTATCCGCGCGCCGTGCAGAACCCGCTGCCCGTCTGGATCGCGACCGGAGGCAATCCGGAATCGGCCGTCCGGGCCGGCATGCTCGGCCTGCCCGTCTGCTTCGCGATCATCGGCGGCATGCCGGAGCGGTTCGCGCCGCTCGTCGAGCTGTACAAGCGCGCGGCCGTGCAGGCCGGCCACGATGTGTCGAAGCTGCAGATCGCGACGCATTCGCACGGCTTCGTCGCGGACACGACCGAGGAAGCGGACGAGAAATTCTATCTGCCGACGCAGGCGCAGATGAACCAGATCGGCCGGGAACGGGGATGGCCGCCGTACACCCGCGAGACCTACGACGCGGCGCGCAGCCTGCGGGGCGCGCTCTACGTCGGCGACCCCGAATATGTCGCGGAGAAAATCGTCCTGCTTCACCGGAACCTCGGCGTCACCCGGTTCTTCCTCCACGTCAACGTCGGCACGATGCCGCACAAGGACGTGCTGCGCGCGATCGAGCTGCTCGGCACGCGCGTGGCGCCGATCGTGCGGAAGGAGCTGGCGCGCGGGACGGGACGCGCGGGGGATGCGGAGTGACGAGCCAATCTTTGGCTTGATTGCGCGCCCTTGATATGCCACAATCATCGTGAACACGTATTCACAGCGGCGCAGCCCGCCCTGCGGCGCGTTCGATTCAACACCTTATCGCCGATCACAAGGAGGCTATCCATCCATCATGCGTACCATTCAACTCGGCACCAGCACGCTTCAAGTGCCCGTCGTCGCCGTCGGCTGCATGCGCATCAACCGGCTGAGCAAGCCGGAAGCGGAGAAATTCATCCGCACGGCGCTCGAAGAAGGCGCGAATTTCTTCGACCATGCGGACATCTACGGAGGCGGCGCCTGCGAGGAGATTTTCGCGGACGCCATCGGCATGAACGCCGAAATCCGCTCGTCCATGATCCTGCAGTCGAAGGTCGGCATCCGCAAGGGGATGTTCGACTTCTCGAAGGAACATATCCTGTCGTCCGTCGACGGCATCCTGAAGCGGCTGCGGACGGACTACCTGGACGTGCTGCTGCTCCACCGTCCGGACGCGCTCGTCGAGCCGGAGGAAGTGGCGGAGGCGTTCGATCAGCTGCACAGCTCCGGCAAAGTGCGCTGGTTCGGCGTCTCGAACCAGAAGCCGATGCAGATCGAGCTCTTGAAGCGCTATGTGCGCCAGCCGATCGTCGCGAACCAGCTGCAGCTCAGCATCACGAACGCGACGATGATCTCGAACGGCATCAACGTCAACATGGAGAATGACTCCGCGATCGACCGCGACGGCAGCGTGCTCGACTACTGCCGCCTGCACGATATCACGATTCAGCCGTGGTCGCCGTTCCAGTACGGGTTCTTCGAGGGCGTCTTCCTCGACAACCCGAAGTTCCCGGAGCTGAACAAGAAGATCGACGAGATCGCGGCGAATCACGGCGTCTCGAACACGACGATCGCGATCGCGTGGCTGCTCCGCCATCCGGCGAAGATGCAGCCCGTGACCGGCACGATGAACATCGACCGCCTGCGCGACTGCTGCAAGGCGAGCGAAGTGCATCTGTCCCGCGAAGAGTGGTACGAGATCTACCGTGCCGCCGGCAACATTCTGCCGTAAATGCGAAACGGCCGCCAAGGATGTCAGGTCCTTGCCGGCCTTTCTTTTTTCTTGTCGGGCCTCATTCCTGCTCTTATGCCGATGCAACCAATTCCGCCAGCTTGCGCGCCGCCGACTCGCCGGACTGCGGATTCTGGCCCGTCACCAGCTTCCCGTCGACTTCGACGTGATCGGCCCATTTCTCCGCGGGGATGAACTCCGCGCCCGCCTGCCGCAGCCGGTCCTCGAGCAGGAACGGCATCGCCTGATCGAGCTTCACGGCGCGCTCTTCCTCGTTCGTGAACGCCGTCACCCGCCGGCCTTTCACCAGATGCGTGCCGTCGGACAGCCTCACGTCGACGAGTCCGGCCGGACCGTGGCAGACCGCGCCGACCGGACGATCCGATTCGATGAGCGTCCGGATGAGCGACTGCAGCTTCACGCTGCCCGGCAGGTCGAACATCGTCCCGTGTCCCCCCGGCAGGAAAAGGGCGTCGAACCCGTCCGCGCTCACCGCGTCAATCGGCACCGTATCGTCGAGCACCCGGATCGCCTCCGCCCATTTGGCTTCCGCCTCCGCCGTCAGGCTGCGCGGATCGATCGGCGCTTTGCCGCCTTTGATGCTTGCAACCGTAATCTTGAACCCGGACGCGCGGAACACTTCATACGGCTCGGCGAACTCGGACAGCCAGATCCCCGTCCGTTCGCCCGTCGGCATTTCGCCGTGGCTCGTCACCACCATGAGCATATGTCGTTGGGCCACCATCCATCCCTCTTTCCACCATGGAATATGCATGCAGCCGGCTGCCACGCTTTCAGTGTATTCCATCGGCTGCTATAATCCAAATAAAGAAAAATGCATGGTGGTATTAAAATTTTTATGGCCGACTTCGAATGGTTCCGTTCCTTCGTCGCAATCTACCGCCACGGCTCCGTCTCCGCCGCCGCGGCGTCCCGGTACATGACCCAGCCGGCGCTCAGCCAGCATCTCGCCGCGCTCGAGGCCGAGATCGGGGAGCCGCTGTTCCGCCGGACGCCCCGCCGCATGGTGCCGACCGAGCGCGCGAAGCAGCTCTACGCGCAGATCGCGCCGGCCGTCGACCGCCTGGAACGGGTGGACGACGCCTTCAAGCTGCCGGGACGGGCGCCCGTCCTCCGTCTCGGCGGACCGTCCGAGTTCATGCACGAGCGGATCATCCCCGCGCTGCCGGACTCGCCGTACCGGCTGATTATCACGTTCGGCGAGACGCGCCCGCTGCTGCGCCTTCTGCAGGACGGCGAGCTCGACCTGCTCGTGGCCACGCAGCATGTGGCGACGACCGGGCTTGTCTTCTCCCGGCTCGCCGTCGAGACGTTCCTGCCGGTCGGCGCCCGGCCGCTCGACGTGCCGCGCGGCGCGGGCAGAGAAGCGATCCGGGCCGCGCTTGAGAAGGAGCGTTGGATCAGCTACGGCTCCGACCTGCCGATGATCCGCCGCTACTGGATGCAGGCATTCGGCGTCCGCTGCGCGATTCTGCCGGACTACGTCGTCCCCGACTTGCGGGTCATCAAGACGATGGTGCTGCGCGGGTTCGGCGTCAGCGTGCTGCCGGATTACCTGATCCGCGATGAGCTCAAGGCGGGACGCCTCCACGTGCTGCATGAGCCGGATACATTGGCCGTGAACGAGCTGTGGCTCGTCCGGCGGTCGGCGGACAGCGGCGATGAGCGGCTCTCGGCCTTCGCCGACGCGCTCGCCGCGGCTGCCGCCCGCTGAGGAAGCCGGCACTGCCCGCGCACACGCCGGCCCGCACGCGCGAAGCGACGCGCCACGCGGCCTTTTTTTGTCCGGACAAATCCGGCATGCTATGATGGGACCGGGAGGCTTCCAATCATGACCGCTTACCATTCCGCACAGAACGGCCCGGAGGCGGCCGTTGCCGCGCTGCTCCGCTGCCCGGTCTGCGGACAGACCGTCCGGCTGGACCGCCGGAGCATCGTCTGCCCGGCCCGCCACACGTTCGACCTGTCGAAGCACGGATACATCAATCTGCTGACGCGCCCGGCGCGCGCGAAATATGACAAGCGGCTGTTCCAATCCCGCAGGGCGGTGCTGCTCGGCGGACTGTACGATCCGCTCCATGAACTTGCGGCGGCGAAGATCCTGCAATCTTGCGGCGGCAAGTCCCCTCTCCTCCTGCTCGACGCGGGCTCCGGGGAAGGCTCGCATCTGGCCCGCATCCGCGGCAAGATCGCGGCGGAAACGGGGCATGCTATTCGGGGTGTGGGCATCGACCTCGCGAAGGAAGGCGTGGAAATGGCTGCGCGATCGTATCCGGAGCTGCTCTGGTGCGTCGGGGATCTGGCCCGCAGTCCGCTGGGCGCCGGCTGTTTCGACGCCGTCCTCAACATCCTCTCTCCTGCCAACTATGAGGAGTTCAGCCGGCTGCTGGCGCCCGGCGGCATCGTATTGAAGGTAATCCCCGAACCCGATTACCTTATCGAACTCAGGCGGCTGCTGCAGCCGGATGCGGATCGGCCGGTCACCGCCGGCAGCCGGGCGAAGGCGCATTTCCGGGAACGGTTCGCACGGGTCGACGAGGACCGGCTCCGCTGCCGCGTCCGGCTGGACCGGCCGCTGCTGCCGCACCTCGCCGCGATGACGCCGCTGAGCTGGCAGGCCGGCGAAGAGGCCCTGCAGCGCATTGCCGAGCTGGACCAGCTCGAGGTGACGATCGATCTGGCCGTGCTCATCGGCCGCAAAGCCGATTGAACTGCGCGGCTCCGGCTGAACCGTGCATAGCACATGCCCCCTCCTCGCGCAGTGATGCCGGTCACAACGGACGATGTCCAACATTTGCTACCATGAAATCAAACAAAGAGCGAGGAGGCATACCGGTATGAAACTGTCCGGCAAAGTCGCCATCGTCACCGGCGCGGCATCCGGCATGGGCAAAGCCATCGCCGAACGGTTCGCGCAGGAAGGCGCCAAAGTCGTCGCATCCGACCTCAATGCCGAAGGCGTGCAAGCCGTGGTCCGGGGCATCGAAGCGAAAGGCGGCACGGCCATCGCCGCGGCGGCCAACGTCGCCAAGGAAGAAGACGTGCGGAACCTCGTCGATACGGCCGTTTCGACGTACGGCACCGTCGACATCCTGATCAACAACGCCGGCATCATGGACAACTTCGTCCCGGCGGCGGAAATCACCGACGAGCTGTGGGAACGCGTCTTCGCGGTGAATACGACCGGTCCGATGCGGACAACCCGCAGAGTGCTGCCGATCTTCATCGAGAAGAAGAGCGGCGCCATCGTCAACATCGCCTCGATCGGCGGCCTGCAAGGTTCCCGGGCGGGCGCGGCCTACACCGCTTCGAAGCACGCCGTCATCGGCTTTACGAAGAACGTCGGCTTCCAGTACGCCGAATACGGCATCCGCTGCAACGCGATCGCGCCGGGCGGCGTGAACACGAACATCGGCACGACGATGAACAACCCGAGCCAATTCGGCATGGGCAAGGCCATGTCCGGCGCAAGCAACAACCCGCGCGCGGGCGAGCCGGAAGAGATCGCGGCCGTCGCGCTGTTCCTCGCTTCGGACGACGCAAGCTTCGTGAACGGCGCGGTCGTGACGGCCGACGCGGGCTGGACCGCATACTGATCCAGGATTGGCTCCACTCCCCTTCCCATCGAAACCATCGAAACGCGAAATGGAACCGCTCAGGTTCCATTTCGCCGTTTCACCGGTTCTCCGCCATCCATTGCGCGGCGAAGTCCACCGCCTCCTTCATGTCGAAAAGCCGGCATTCCGCCTGTCCGACCGTCCCTTTCCGCACGGAAATGCTGCCTTCCATCTCCCTGCCGATCCGGTTGAAATCATCCGCGTCGTAGGCATAGTCTTCGAACCACCGCCACACCCGCTCGCCGTTTTCCCGGATCGCCGCCCCCATCCGCTTGACCGGCATCGAAGGGAGCCGGGTTTCGGCCAGATGAAAGCTGGTGCAGGCATGGTAGCCGACGCCGAGCAGCAGCACCTTCGCCCGCATGCCGTACATTTTGCCGAGCGGCGAGGGCAT
Source organism: Thermobacillus sp. (assembly GCF_003390775.1). Taxonomy (NCBI): domain Bacteria; kingdom Bacillati; phylum Bacillota; class Bacilli; order Caryophanales; family Paenibacillaceae; genus Thermobacillus; species Thermobacillus sp. The sequence goes on from NZ_QEWA01000024.1 coordinate 13,295, forward strand.
GCCGAACTGCGGGGTGAGCGGATGTTCCGACACGATCGCATCCGCATGCCGCCCGTTCGCGCAGAACGACACCTGGGGATGGCCGGACCGCTTCGTCCCCGGATACGTGCGGAACAACTCGGCGATCCGCCCCATCCCGCGCGTCGGCGTCACATCCGGATCGAACGCGGGCCACTCCCGGTAAATGATTTCGTGCCAGTCCGCCGGCACCGGGGGATTCTGCCATTCGGCCGGATCGCTCCAGTCGCCGGTTTGCGCCGGCATGACCAGCGTCCCCTCCCCGCCGACCGCGCGGAGCAGCGCATCCACGACCGCCTGCGGTCCGCCGCACACCCAGCCGATGCTCGACAGCGACGAATGGACAAGCAACACATCCCCGTCTTCGACCCCGAGCCGCCGGAGATCGCGCACCATCCTTCCGGTCGTCACCGGTTCGGCCGTCCGGGCGACGACATCCTTCTCGCTCATGCCGATCCCTCCCGTACCTATGTGCATATCCGTTCGCCGCAGCCGGGTCCATCCCCTTCCCGTCCGCCGCGGAAACCTTGATTATAGTGGAAAAATTCGCCGCCGGAATGTCATTGACAACCTTTCTTCCGGCCGCTATCATCATATTGTCGAAACTGATAATCATTATCATTTCGTCAAACCATCAACATACATAGCAAGTTGAGGAGTGGAGCATCATGCGCAACATTTTGTTCCCCGTCCTGCTGGTGCTGGCGCTCGCCGTCACCGCATGCGGCGGCGGGAATCAGCAGTCGGCCCGGGAAAATCAACCGCCGGCGCAGGAGAACCCGCAATCCGCCCGGGGGAATGAGCAGCCCGCACAGAGCGGCACCATCACCTACGAATCGGAGACCGGACCGATCGAAGTTCCCGCAGATCCTCAGCGGGTCATCTCCCTGTCCGGTTTCACCGGCAACCTCATGCATCTCGGCGTGCCCGTGATCGGCACCGACGTATGGTCGAAGAGCGCCCCGCAGTTCGCCGAGCAGCTGAAGGATGTCGAGGAAGTGTCCGAAGAAGGTCTGGAGAAAATCATCGAGCTTGAGCCCGACCTGATCATCGCGCTGTCGACCACCAAGAACCTTGACAAGATGAGCCAGATTGCACCCACCGTCTCGTACACCTGGGGCGCGCTCAACATTTTCGACATGCACATCGAGGTCGGCAAGGCGGTCAACAAGGAGCAGGACGCCCGGGAATGGGTCGAAGGTTTCCGGAAGCGTCTGGAAGAAGCCGGCGCGAAAATCCGCGAGAAAATCGGCGAGGACGCCACGGTCACCGTCATCGAAGTGTATGACAAGGCGATCTACGTGTTCGGCGACAACTGGGCGCGCGGCACGGAGCTGCTCTATCAGGAAATGAAGCTCGGCATGCCGGAGAAAGTGAAGGAGAACGCGCTGGCATCCGGCTACTACGCGCTGTCTCCGGAAGTGCTGCCGGAATTCGTCGGCGACTATCTGATCATCAGCAAATATTCGAACGCCGACTTGTCGTTCCAGGACACCGAAACGTACAAGAACATTCCCGCCGTGAAGAACGGCCGGGTGCTCGAAATGACCGGGGAAGGCTCTTCGTTCTCCGACCCCTACACCCTGGAGATGCAGCTGGAGCTGTTCGAAGAGTTCTTCCTGAACAGCCCGTGACGGAGAGGATGACGCTTCGTGATGAACGTTCCGGGGCGCCCGCGCAGGGCCGCATACGGATGGACGATGGCCGCCGGCGTCGCGGTCATGGCAGGGATGTTCGTCGTGTCGCTCGTGTACGGCGCGGCGAACATCCCTTTCCGTGATGTCTGGCAAGCCCTGCTCTCCCGGGAGGTCAATGATCAGATTCTGATCATCCGGGAAATCCGGCTGCCGCGGGAGATCGCCGCGATGGTCGTCGGCGCCGCATTGGCCGCCGCAGGCGCGATCATGCAGGGGATGACGCGCAATCCGCTCGCCGACCCCGGGCTGCTCGGCATTACGGCGGGCGCGAACCTGGCGCTCGCCGTCGGGTTCGCGTTCTTCCCCGCGCTCGGCTACTTCGGCATGACCGTCGCCGGTTGGATCGGCGCAGCGTTCGGCATGCTGCTCGTCCTCGGCCTCGGCGCCTCGCGCAGGGACGGCTGGTCCCCGCTCCGGCTCGTGCTGGCCGGGGCGGCCGTCACGTTCTTCCTGTACGCCCTCGCCGAAGCGATCGGCATCGCCTTCAAGGTGACGAAGGACGTCTCGATGTGGACGGCGGGCGGCATCATGGGCACGACCTGGCGGCAGCTCGCCATCGTCGTCCCGACCGTCGCCGCCGGCCTGATCGCCGCGTTTCTGTACGCCCGTCAGCTGACGGTGCTGTCCTTGAGCGAAGAAGTCGCCGCCGGGCTCGGCCAGCGCACCGCCCTCGTCAAGGCGGCGCTGTCCACCGTCGTCATCCTGCTGGCCGGCGTATCCGTCGCCCTTGTCGGCAGCATGGCGTTCATCGGCCTGATGGTGCCGCATATCGCGCGGGCGCTCGTCGGCACGGACTATCGGCGCGTCCTGCCGATGGCGGCGGTGGCGGGCGCCTCGCTGCTGCTGCTCGCCGACACGCTCGCCCGGACGATCAGCAAGCCTTATGAGACGCCGGCGGCAGCGATCATCGCCGTGCTCGGCATCCCGTTCTTCCTGATCATCGCGCGGAGAGGGGGGCAGCGCTCATGATTCCGAAGGCGCTCGTCCGGAAACAGCGCCTCTGGCTGCTTGGCCTGCTCGGCCTGACCGCGGCCACCGCGGTCGTCAGCATGGGCCTCGGCTATGCTTCGCTGTCCTTCGACCGGCTCATTCCGACCTTCCTCGGCCAGGGGACGTTCAAGGAAGAATTCGTGTTGTTCTCGATCCGGCTGCCACGCATCGTGATCACGCTGCTCGCCGGCATGGCGCTGGCGCTGTCCGGCGCCATCCTGCAGGGGGTCAGCCGCAACGAGCTGGCCGATCCCGGCATCATCGGCATCAATGCCGGCGCAGGCGTCGCGGTTACGCTGTACTACCTGTTCTTCCCGATCGATGCCGGCCTGTTCCTCTATCTGGTGCCGGCCATCGCCTTCGCCGGCGCGCTGGCCGCCGCCATCCTGATCTGGCTGGCGGCGTACCGCCGCGGATCCGGCCTGCACCCGCTCCGGCTGGTGCTGATCGGCGCCGGCAGCTCCATCGCACTGAACGGCCTCATGGTCGTGATGATCTCGGCAGCCGAGCCGCAGAAGGTCGATTTCATCTCGAAGTGGCGGGCCGGCAGCATCTGGGGCGCGGACTGGCCGTTCATCCTGGCGCTGCTGCCGTGGCTGGTCGTACTCGTGCCGTTCGTGTTGCACAGAGCGCGCCGCCTGAATTTGCTGGAACTCGGGGAATCGGAAGCGATCGGCATCGGCGTGCCGCTCACGCACGAGCGCGCCGCGCTGCTGCTGGCCGCCGTCGCGCTGGCCGCGTCCGCCGTCGCGATGGCCGGCAGCATCGTATTCGTCGGCCTGATGGCGCCGCATATCGCCAAGCGGCTCGTCGGGCCGCGCCACCAGTTATCCCTCCCGATCTCGATCCTCGTCGGCGGCTGGCTGCTGCTCGTCGCGGACACGATCGGGCGCAACGTCGCCCAGCCCGAGGGCATCGCGGCCGGCACGATGGCGGCGCTGATCGGCGCGCCGTACTTCCTGTATCTGCTGCTGCGCAAGTAAAACAAAAAGGCTCGGTCCCTGAATCCCTCAAGGCCGAGCCTCTTTCGTTTCACCGCCTGAGCGGAATGCCGTACATCCGGGCGAACGCCTCGCGCAGCGTCTCCGGCCCGTCCGCGCCGTTCTGCCCCGCGCCGCTGTCGAACATCGCCACGCCGTCCCGCAGGAAGACGATCCGGTCGGCCGCCGCCTCCGCGATTTCGAGCTGGTGCGTCGAGAACAGCACCGTCTGTCCTCGCTCCGCCGCCTCCCGCACGAGCCGGATGAAGCTCTCCATCCAGTACGGGTCGAGGCCGTTCGTCGGCTCGTCCAGCAGGACGAGGGGCGGCTGCGCGAGCAGCGCCTGCGCGAACAGGACGCGCTGCCGCATCCCCTTCGAGAACGACGCCACCGGCTTCGTCCCCGTGTCCGACAGCCCGACCTCGGCCAGCGCCTCGGCCGCCCGGCTCTTCGGCAACCCGCGCAGCTTCGCCCAGAACGTCATCGTCTCCATCGCCGTCAGCCCGCCGGGGAACCGGTAATCGTCGGGCATGTAGCCGACCCGCTCGGCGTACCGCAGCCGGCCGTCCTTCCAGCGCAGCCCGCCGACGCGAATCTCGCCCGCGTCCGGGTGCAGGATGCCGGCGATCATCCTGAGAATCGTGCTCTTGCCCGCGCCGTTGCCGCCGAGCAGCGCGATCACCCGCCCCGCTTCCGCCTGCAGGGTGAAGTCCTTGATGACTTCCTGCCGGCGCATCGACTTTCGCACATGTTCCATCACCAGCACCGGTTCAGCCATGCCTCCGCCCCCTCTCCCAGAGCCATCCGGCCAGGCCGAGGCAGACGGCGACCCAGGCCAGACAGACGACCGTGAACACCATCGTCCCGCTCCCGCCGCGGATCCACGTCACCCACTCCGTGTAGTCCGCCCCGAGCATCGAGCCGCCGCCGAGCTTGATGACGGCAAGCAGCCGGGCCAGCTCCGCCGGATTGAACAACGTCAGCACCGACACGCCCGGCTTGATCCACGGATACGGCAGCATGCCGAGCACCGCGATCAGGAGCGCCGGCCAGGCCATGACCGTGAAGAACCAGACGGCGGCCGAGATTGTCAGCGCCTGCCACCGGTTGCGCGCCAGCGCGCCGACCAGCTGCGACACCGCAAGATACATCAGCGCGAGGCAAAAAGAAAACGCAAGCAGCACGACATAAGTCCGGAAACCGAAACCGCCGCCCGCCGCCCAGCCCGCGACGCCCGCCAGGCCGAAGCCGAACGCCGCGATGGCGAGCAGCACGACGGCAAGGCCGACGTACTTGCCGATCAGGTAGGCGCCGGTTGTCAGCGGGTAGGTGGAGAGCAGTTCCCATCCGCCGTCTTCTTTTTCACCCGTGAGGGAGAAGGAGCCCAGCATCAGCGTCATGAGCGGCAGCAGGTACAGGATCAGATTCAGCATCGTGCCCGTCACGCCGGAATACCCCTGCACGTATCCCTGCCGGTTGATCAGCAGCAGGGCGAGCATGAACAGGGCGAACAGGGCCAGGAACGAATAAGCCCACGGATTGCGGAAGCCCATCCGGATTTCCCGGCCCGCCACCTGCAGCATTTGCGTCATGCCCCGGCTCCGCCTTCATGATTCCCGTGCGCGCCGGCATCGCGGGCGTCATCGTCGCCATGGTCCGCGTCGCGGCCGTGCGCGCCATCTTCATGCCTGTCCGCATCCCCGTGGCCGGCGTCGTCATGGACGCCGTCATGATCATGCGCGCCCTCGCCATGCGCTTGTCCCATATCGCGATTCACTTCCCACGAATGGTTCGGCAGGTCGTCCGCCGTCATGAGCATACCCTTGCCCTGCTCCGTGATGAACGCCTCGGCGTCCGATTTGTCCGCGAACGACAGCACGCCGTACGCCATCGGCGTCTTGAACGACGCGTCGTAGACGTAGTACGCCTTCTCCGTCTTGACCCATTGGAGGCCGTGATAGTCACGGACGAAGGACGCGCCGACATCGCCGTCGCCGTGTTCCGCCAGCCAGGCGTACATGCATCCGATATCGTCGAACATGAGCGTCCGTCCGTCTTTCATCACGATCTGCGTCGCATGGGCGTCGTCCGCCACAGCCATGTTGCATTGCGCGCACCGGTCCGTCTCCTCGTTCACCGCACGCGCCGAATATTCGCTGCGGCCGCATGCCACACTAAGGACGGCTGCCATGATGATCGCGAGTGCCAAGGTCATCCGCCGATTCCTCATGTCGTTCTCCTCCTCGAAATGATCATGACGGCGCAGGCCGCCGCAAGCAGAAGCGCGCCTGCGGCTCCTGCGGCCCGTCCCGATTCCCGGCTTGTCCTGTCCGTCTCCCGCGCGGGCTCCATGAGCGGCGCGGCGTCAACCGCCCACCCGCTCCGGTCCGCACCGTACAACCCCTCCAGAAACTTCATCCCCGGCGATTGGAACAGCAGCTGGAACACCGGCCGACGCTCCGTGACCGACAGGAAGAACGGATTGACGGCATAGCGCAGGTCGCTGGCGCCGTCGCCGTCCGCATCGACGCCGCTGAACGAATCCCAGAAATTCCGCTCGATCCGGTTCGCTCCGCTGCGCTGCGCGCCGGCATCCGTCACGTTCCCGATCCACTGGTTGCCCGTGACGGCGTTCCCTTCGGAATCGAGAAGCTGCATCCCCATGAAATTGTCCAGAATCTCGTTGTTCTCGATCCGGTTGTCGACGGATCCTTCCACGTAAATGCCGACCCGGTTGCCGGAAACGACGTTCCCGCGCACGACCGAATTTTTGGCCGCGAACAGCAGGATGCCCTGGGAGTTGACATTTTCGCTCTGCTTCGCAAAAATGTTCCCCTCAAGCAGCACGCCGTCCACCGTCATCACCATCGCGCCGGTGACATTCATGCGGCCGTCATTGCCGGCAATCACCGTGCCGTCCGAGTACATGACGTGGATGCCGTACCGCGACGACTCGACCGCGTTGCCCGTGATCCGCACGTTGTCGCTGTTCTCGATATAGATGGCGTCATACATCGACGCGACCGTGTTGTCCTGGATTACCGCGTCATGCGTCTCATACAGATCGATGCCGTTCCGCCGCTCCGTGAACCGGCCGCCGGACGGCCGGGAAGAACGGACCATGCTGCCGCGCACGATCGACCGGTCGGCCCGTTCGAGGCGGATGCCGTAGCCGTCCGTCACGATGTCGAGCCCTTCGAGGGCGATGTCAGGCGCCCCCGCATACACCGCCGGACTGTCTCGTCCGCCCGCCTGCTCGATCCGGAGTCCGCGGACGGTGACGCCCGCCGCCGTCACGGAGATCGCGGGACGCTCGTCCGCGCTCGCGACCGTCACGTCGCCGTCCGCCGCCGCTTCCACCGTCAACGGCTTGCCGATGACGGCCGGCCCGGCATACTCGCCCGGCGCAAGGCGCAGCACCGCCCCTTCCGGCGCCGCGTCAATGAGCGGCTGAAGCGGCTTCGGCTCCTCCGTATCCGCCGCGCCCGCCTGCCGGGCCGCCAGCGCCGTGCCGATCAGCAGAAGCGCCGCGGTTCGGCTCAGCCCGCGGGCAAGGCGCGTCCGCGTCATTGCACGCTCACCTGTTTCTTCTTGTAGATGTGGACATCCTCGTAGTACAGATGAAGATCGACGTCATACTCGCCCGGCTGCTCGAACCGGTATTCGGCCGTGTACGTATTGTCGCCTTCGTAGCGGTGTTTCAACGTGGTCGGCTGCCCGTCCGAGATGACGACAAACTGCACGTTTGCGTTTTCGTCCAGTTCGACGCCGGTAAACACCGCTTTCATCTGTACGACTTCACCGGCCCGGGCTTGCACCGGCTCGACGTCGAACGACGCCTCGATGCCGACCAGACCGATCTGCTGCAAGTTCTCGCGCGAACATGCCGCAAGAACCGCGAGCAGCACGAACGCTGCCGCGAGGATTCCCGCCGTTCTCCGCATAGGTTCACCGCCTCCCCGCACCCTCATGTTTTCATGGTAGACCGTCTGCTTTCGGTCCGCATGACCAATTCGGGCCAGGAGTTGTGGAGATTCCATGAACATCAGGTGGCAAAAAAGAAACCGCCAAACCGTAGTATGCACGGTTTGGCGATCCCACTTGCGCGGAGCCCGTCAGAACAGGACGGGGACCTCGACCAGATCCTGTATGCTGCCGTCTCTCGCGCTGCGCGTGTACACCTGGATCGCGCCCGCCGGCGTCCCCGGCGCCGCGTCGAAGGCGATCGACGCGCTGAAGGCGCCGAACGCCGGCGCTCCCTCCGTCGCCGTGACCGCCCGCTCCCGCGCGACGATCCGGCCCGCATCGTCCAGAACCCGGTACAGCACGTTCGCCTCGAACGCCCGGGCGCTGCCGGTCAGCGGCGTGCCCGCGGCGATGCGCGAACCGGGCAGCGGCCGGAAGACGACGATATTGGTCGATGACGGCAGCGGAATGACGAGCCGGTAGCCGGGGTAGAGCACATCCGGCGAGAAGCCGGGCCGGTTCGCGTTCGCGCGCGCCAGCTCGCTGATGCTCGACCCGGACCGCCGGGCGATCCGGTAGAGCGAATCGCCCGCTTCCACCTCGTACACGAAGGCGGGGATATAGATCAGCTGCGCGACCCGGAGAATATCCGGCTGCTCCAGCCGGTTCAGCGCCGCCAGCATGTCGACGCCTGCGGAATAGCGCTCGGCCAGCCGGAAGAGCGTATCCCCTTCCGTCACCTGGTGCAGGACGGTGCTTTCCTGCGAGGTGCCCGGCACGCGGACGACCAGTTTCTGCCCCGGGTAGATGAGGCCGGGGTCCGTGACCGGCGGGTACAGCGCGTTCGCCCGCTCAAGGTCGGCCAGGGACGAGCCGAACTGGTTCGCAATCGAATAGGGCGAGTCTCCCGGCCGAACGGTGTACACCGCACAGGTTCCCGGTGATATCGGCATGTTTCCAGCCACTCCTGTCTCATGGGTTCTTCCCCATCCTATGCGGGTGCCCATGCGGGAGTGTCTAGTCCAGCGCCGTGGAGGCCCTCGGCGAAGCCGCCGGCGCCTCAGCCGGCGCGATGATCGCCTGCGGCAGCTCCGCGGCCTGCAGCCCAAGCTGCGTGAGCCGCTCGTAATGTTTGTACAGCGCATGGAATTTGCCGCTGTACGAACGGCTCCAGGGCTTCTTCTTGCCGCAGAAATGGAGGATGACGGTGCGGTTGATCACGTAGTCCATATCGCACTGTCCGTTCGACTTGAACTTGTAGTACAGATAGAAGCGGGCATCATAGTTGTACAGCGTCTCGTCCAGCGGTTTGATTTTCTTCGAGTAGAGGGCGTTCAGGATGTCCTGGTCGGGCATGACGAGCCGCGAGCGGTTTTTCTCGACGAACTGATAGATGATGTCCTCCTTGATCTGCTCCCGCTGCAGTTCAAGATTCATCAGCAGCACGCCCGAGTTGTAGTAGTAATCGATATCGTAAGGCATCAGCCGGATGCGGTTGATCTCCTTGACGGAAAATTTGTCGTGGTAGCACGCGGCGTAGAGGTACCCGTCCAGATCCGTTTCGTAGAGCGGCCGCACGGCATTGAGCACGAGGATGTCGGGATCGAGATACAGGATGCGGTCGACGTCGGGGGGCAGAAAGCGGTGCGCAAGCAGCCGGTAGTACATTTCCTTCGTGTAGTGCATCAGCACCGGCGCGTCTTCGAACTCCCCTTCATCGACGCGGATGATCTGCAGCTCGCTGCCGTGTCGCCCGACATAGGCGCCGAGCCGCTCAAGCGCGCCCTCGTCGATGCTCGAATGCATGAGGTAGATCGTGAAGTGTTCGCCCGGATTGTTCAGGAAGAGCGACGTGAGCATGGTCGTCAGCGGTCCCAGATAGTTGGCGTTGAGCGTAACGAGAATGTTCATGTCATTCAGCCCCCAGTGTTCACAAACTGTGGCGCGCGCGGAAGGCAAGCCGGTCGGCGGCAGCCCACAGGCTTGCCGCGAGGATGAACTCGAACAGGTTATGCAGGGACGGGATGCCCGTAAGCGGTACGAGCGCCGAGCCGATCAGCATGATCAGCGAACCGGCAAGCAGCGAGGACGGTCCGCCGCGCCGGAGCAGGATCCACCCGGCGGCCAGCAGCGCGGCCATGACGACGGCGATCATCACGCCTCCTGCCCAGGATCGCCCGGCCGGCTCATAGGTCAGGATGCCGTGTTCGAAGACGGGCCTGAGCCTCAGGCGGGACACCGACGCCGCCAGCTCCCAGACGATCAGTCCGGCCGTCACGAGCAGAACGGTAAGCGCCGCTGCCGGCCGGTTCGCCCATTCCGCGCCGGTCTGCCGGACGAATTCGTATGAGACGGGCACGAGCAAGGGCGTAATGCAGGCGTGGAGCAAAAATCGGGTGAAATGCACCCGCTCGAACCCTTCGCTTGCCTGGACCCATGCGCCGGCGCCGAGCACGAGATTGTCCCAGAGCAGCGCCGCGGTGACCGCCAGCAGCATGACGATGAGGCTCCATGAAACGCCGCAGCGCCGGATGGTGATTCCCCAGCCCAACAGCACCGCGTTGGCGACGGTCAAGATTGGATACAGGATGGCGTTCATCAGCCGCACCTTCTATAACGAGAGTAGCGTTCTCCTCATCATGGCCCCGTCGACCCGCGGATATACCGTTTTGCCAAGTTAAAGATGCATTATGTCAGGACCGCGTCCGCTGCTCCAGCACATTCCGCAGGTACGGGACCAGCGCCTTCGCCGCCGCTTCGTGCGCCGCCGGACCGGGATGGCTTCGCGCCCCGACCGTCTCGTCCGTCATGTTCGGCAGCTCGAAGACCGAGACGTTCCGGTCGCCGGTGCGCCGCGCATGGGCGTCGACCGCCCGGCGGATCGCGGGCATCATTGGCGTGCCGAGCATGCCGTACGCCCAGACGATGTGCGCCTTCGGGTTGCACGCCCTGAGCTTGCCGAGAAATTGCTCGGCCGCCCGCTCGAACGCCGCGAGATCTTCTTCGTTGAACGTGCCGTCCTCGTTCAGCCGCTGCTTGTGCCGCTCGCCGGTCGCTTCGTCGCGCCATTCCGGCGAATGGAAGGCGCCGCCGTCGTTCGTGCCCAGGTTCACGACGACGATGTCCGGCTGCCAGGCGGCGAAGTCGTTCCGCTCGAAGGCGCCGAGCGCTTCGTTCTTCTCGCCGGTCAGCAGGCCGCACACCTGCTCGTAATAATCGGGCATGTTCGTGCGCGGGTTGTTGTCCCAGCCGGTCAGCACGCCCCAGCCGCTCTGCGACAGCACCCGGTATTCGGTGTCAAGGGCGTCCGCCGTCAGGGCGGTGTAATTGTGCACCGCGCTGAACCACATCGGAATCCAGTCCGTCTCCTGCCTTGCCCCGATCGCGCCTTCGCCCGACGTGATGCTGTCGCCGATGAACTCGATCTTGTACGGCCTGTCCCGGACGGGCAGAAAATCGCCGTCGGACTCCACGCCGTGAATCTGCAGCACGCACCCGGTGTCCGCGCTCATCGCCTGCGTGTCCTTGATGATGCGGACATTTTTCACGGCATCCGGGTTCATGCCCCGGAAGATGCAGATCCGGTGGCGGCCTGCCGTCACCATCTGCCGGGCGACGGGCGCTCCGTTGATCAGCACGCTGATCCAGGGCTCGTACGTGCGGTAGTCGGCTTCGACCTCGAGCCACAGTTCGGAGCCTGTCGCGTTCAGTTCGATGCCGCTTCCCGTCCAGAACAGCGTGAGCGGCTCCCGGCGGCCCGCTGTTCGGCCGTGCACCTTCAGATGCGCGATCTCCTTCAATGTGTATGATTGCAATTCCCTGTGCCGATTCATGGGCGTCTCCTCCGGCTCCGTCGGCATGTGCCGGCTTGTCAGCATATGCGTGTTTGCTCCCAATTATACCATGCACGATGCGGCTTGCGGCGCCCGAACGGCAAAAACGGCAGGCCGCGGCGCCTTTCGGCGCGGCAGTCTGCCGTTATGGACATGCGCATTCAGCTGGTCGCGGTGGACGCGTATTGCCGCGCGGGATGCGCGCTGCGGTCCAGACCGAGCGTCTTCGCCGTTTCTTCGTGCAGCTCGCGGACCAGGTCCGGGTTCTCGGACAGCTTGATGCCCCAGGACGGCACCATCTCGCCGATCTTCTCCCGCCATGCCTTGAGCTGCTCCGGGAAGCACCGCTTGATCACTTCGAGCATGATGGCCACCGCGGTGGAAGCGCCCGGGGAGGCGCCCAGCAGAGCCGCGATGGAGCCGTCGGCCGCGCTGATCACCTCGGTGCCGAATTGCAGCGTCCCCCGTCCGCCGGCTTCCGTATCCTTGATGATCTGCACGCGCTGGCCGGCGACGATCAGATCCCAGTCCTCGCTCCGCGCGTGCGGGACGAACTGCCGGAGCTCCTCGACGCGCTGTTCCTTCGTCAACATGAGCTGCTTGATCAGATAGGTCGTCAGCGACATGTTCTTGACCCCCGCCGCGATCATCGTGACGAGGTTGTGCGGCTTGACGGATTTCAGCAGGTCGAGATTCGATCCGAATTTCAGGAACTTCGGCGTGAAGCCCGCGAACGGACCGAAGAGCAGCGACGGCTTGCCGTCGATGAACCGCGTGTCGAGGTGCGGCACCGACATCGGCGGAGCGCCGATCGCCGCCTTGCCGTACACCTTCGCGTAATGCCGCTTGGCCATCTCAGGGTCGCGGCACACCATGAACAGGCCGCTGACCGGGAAACCTCCGATGCCGCGCCCTTCGGCGATGCCGGACTTCTGCAGCAGATGGAGACTGCCGCCGCCGGCGCCGATGAACACGAACGGAGCCGAGTACCGTTCGACGGCGCCGCTCTCCACGTTCCGCACTTTCAGCTCCCACTTGCCGTCCGTCGTCCGCTTCATGTCCTGGACGTGGCGATGGTACAGCATTTGTGCGCCGCTGTCTTTCAGATGAGCGAACAGCATGCGCGTCAGCGCGCCGAAGTTGACGTCCGTACCCGATTCGATCCGGGTGGCCGCGATCGGCCGGTCCACGGTGCGGTTCTCCATCATCAGCGGAATCCATTCCGCCAGTTTGTCCGGGGCGTCGGAGAATTCCATCCCTTCGAACAGCGGATTCGCCGACATCGCTTCGAACCGCTTCTTCAGGAAGGCGACGTCCCGCTCGCCCTGCACGAAGCTCATGTGCGGCACCGGCATGATGAACTTCTGCGGGTCCCGGATGAGGCCGCGCCGCACCAGGTACGACCAGAACTGCCGCGAGAGCTGGAACTCTTCGTTGACCTTGACCGCTTTGCTGATGTCGATCGAGCCGTCCGCTTTCTCGGTGGTGTAATTGAGCTCGCACAGCGAAGCGTGGCCCGTGCCTGCGTTGTTCCATTCGTTCGAGCTCTCTTCGCCCGGCTGCGAGCGTCTCTCGAGCACAATGATGTCCCGGTCCGGCGCCAATTCCTTGAGCATTGTGCCAAGCGTCGCGCTCATGATGCCGGCGCCGATCAAGATGACATCTGCGCGATTCTGTCTGTCACCCATAGATAATCGTCCCCATGCTTTCAATTTTGCGGTATGCGGACACATCAATTTAGGCGCCGCAGCAAGCCGGGGCGCCGAACATGTCTCGCATCGTCTCCGAATCTCGTCGTTCCATAATAGTTTAACACTAATGATGTAAGAATGAAAGACAATGCAAATGCCGCTCATCCGAAGATGAACGGCATTCATGGGAGTCCTTTGCAGAATTGTCAGTGCTGTTCCGCGTTCTTGGCGGCCGGCTTGTTCGCGGGCGAGAACCAGCCCAGCAGCGCGATCGCGACCAGCATGCCGTAGAAGACGATGGTCCAGACCGTGCTGTGGGGGAAATCGTGGTCCAGCACGCCGATGTCGTGATGGGCCAGGGTGATGACCGCCAGCTTGACGCCGACCCATGCCACAATGGCATACGCTGTCGTCTCCAGCGCCGGACGTTTGGCCAGCAGTTTGATGAACCAGCCCGCGGCGTATTTGATCAGCACCAGACCGGCGATGCCGCCCAGCACCACGACGGCGAACTTGCCGCCGTCCATTCCGCCGAAGTCGCCAAGCGGCGAATCCGGCAAGCCGAGCGCGAGCGCCACCGCGGCGAGGATGGAGTCGATGGCGAATGCCAGGTCGGCCAGCGCGATCTTGCCGACCGTGCCCCAGAAGCCCCTCGCCGAACCGGACTGTTTCTCTTCCTTATGCGCATCCTTCTTCCCGAAGCGGGCCTGGATGACATGCTTGAGTCCCAGATACAGCAGATATGCGGCGCCGATCGCCTGCACCTGCCATACATTGGCGATGAACGAGATTGCGAACAGGGCGGCGAACCGGAAAGCGAAGGCCATGATGATGCCGTAATTGATCGCCTTGGATTTCTGGTTCTCCGGCAAATGCTTCGCGATGACGGCAAGCACGAGCGCGTTGTCAGCCGACAGCAGCCCTTCCAGTCCGATCAGAATCAAGAGCGCCCACGCGTACTCCAGCCAAATGTCCAACGAACGTTCCTCCTTCGATTATCGGCTCCGTAAGGTTTCCCCGTGCAGCGGCCGGCATGCGGAACTCCTGCCGCCAGTCTGCGGGAAAACTGACATTCTTTCATACGATTTCCTGCCGCATGCGTTTCTTGCATTTTATACGGCATCATGCCGCCGCCGCAACAGCAGGTTCAGCCGTTCCGTGGCGAGCAGCATCGCGGCGGCCATCAGGACGATGTACAGCGGGAAAATGCCGATCGTCCAGTATCCGGCCAGCATCCCGAGCAGCGGAGGCAGCAATGCCGCCCCCGTATAGGCTGTCGCAAACTGATACCCCATAATCCTACCGGCGTGGGCTTCGCCGAACCGGACGGGCGTCTCGTGCAGCATGCTCGGAAAGATCGGCGCCAGTCCCAATCCGGTAATCAGAAATCCGGCCAGTGAAAAGCCGGCGGGAAGCGGCAGCAGCAGAAGCAGCGCGCCGGCCAGGGTCGTGATCTGTCCCGCCCGGATCAGCGTCAGGCTGCTGAATTTGAGTGTGACGAATCCGTTCACGAACCTGCCGATCGTAATGCCCATGAAGTAGATCGAGATCCACAGCGCCGCATCGTCGGCCGAGATGCCTTTGACATTGACCAGATAACTGCTGCCCCACAAGCCGGCCGTCGCCTCCACGCCGCAGTAGAACAGGAACGTCCCCAGCGCGTATTTGACGCCGGCCGCATTTTTCGGCTTGCGTCCTTCGTCCGGCCCGCGCGCGGGCGCATCCGCCTGCGGGGCCCGTCCGCCGCCGGCCCGCTTCTTCTCCATATGTTTCCACAGGGGCAGCGACGCAATCAGCACCGCCGCGATCGCCGACTGGATGAAGCCGATCATCGCGTATCCGTCTCTCCAGGCGCCTTCGGACAGGTAAACGGACAGAATCATCGGGCTGACCGTAACGCCGACGCCCCAGAAACAGTGCAGCCAGCTCATGTGGCGGGCTTCGTAATGCCCCGCAATGTAGTGGTTGAGCGCGGAATCGACGGCGCCGCCGCCGAGTCCGAGCGGTATGGCGAAGACCATGAGCCATGCGATGGACGGCGCGATCGAGAAGCCGAGCAGCGCGCCGGCCGTCATGGCCACGCTGATCAGCGTGGTGCGCGCCGTGCCGATGCGCCGGACGACGCGGCTCGTGGCAAGGGCGGACACGATCGTGCCGATCGTGACCGTAAACGACAGCACCCCCGCCATGCCGATGGGCGCTCCCAGATCATGCCGCATGACGGGCCATGCCGCGCCAAGCAGGGAATCCGGAAGGCCGAGACTGATGAAAGTGAGATAAATAATCAGCAGCAATAAGGTCGCCATTCGGGTTGCTCCAGTTGTCCGTGATGCAAGTGCGTCCCTCCGAATGCTTTCCGGCGGAAGGACATGCGCTTGTTCAAATGGCATTATTATAGCATGCAGCGGCTGGAGGTGAATACCGCTTTTGTCTGATCTCCGCGCCCGGAACAAGCAAACGGCCGTCCTTCGCGGACAGCCGTTTCACGTTTTGGCATGGATCACAGCGATCGGACGGCCTCCATGACATCCCAGACGGTGCAGACATGGACGCCGATGTTTCGCATCTCCCGTATTCCCTGCTCGTAGACTTGCGACATCGCATCGGACACCATCACGATGCGGAAATCGCGCTCGCTCGCCTCATAGATGGACGTGCGCGGACAATTCGGATAATTGCACCCGATGAAGACGATCGTGTCGACGCCGCGGTCCCGGAGAAACCGCTCCAGATCCGTCCCGTAGAAAGCGCCCCAGCGCGGTTTGTACATCGCCCATTCGCTGCGGCCGACCGGCTGAAATTCGCCGTTCAGCAGCCGCTCCGCATGGAGCGAAGCGTACTGCGCCGGTCGGATGTCCCGGACCAGTTCGGCGCCCTCCGTGTTCGGCGCCACGACGCGCAGACCTTGCTCGATCGCTTCTCTCCTGCACAGGTCGACGTTCGAACCGTCTTCCTTGTACAGACGGACGGCGTGGATGATCGGCAGCTCCCTTGCGCGGTACGCCTCCAGCACGGAGGCCATCCGGGGCAGCACCTCGTACGTGCCGTCAATCCGGGCGGGAGCGTCCGGCAAGGTGAAGTCGTTACAATATAATACATGATAACCAGAATCACTCCAAGGAAAAATATGCTGAATGGTGATCCCGTGTCAGACAAGTATCCGGAACTGATCGAGGTCATGAAATACATCCGGCAAAACCTCCACGAACCGTTGACCATTGAGCAATTGTCGCGTTACGCCGCATACAGCCCGTTTCATTTCATCCGCATATTCAAGGAGCAGACCGGCCTGACCCCGCAATATTACATCGCTTCCCTGCGCCTGCAAAAAGCCAAAGAACTGCTGATGACGACCGACCTGCCCGTGCGCGATATTGCGATGGAGCTGGGCTATCAGAGTCTCGGCAGCTTCACGACGCGGTTCGGCCGAAGCGTCGGCCTGACGCCGGCGGAGTTTCGAAATTCCGCCGCCCATGCCGCGGAGCACTTGCGGCAGCTGACGGACGCGGCCATCTGGCATTCCGGGCACGAGCAGGCGCCGGGCGATTGCGTCGAGGGCTCGTTCCGCACGGAAATCCCGTTCGAAGGCTTCGTCATGGTCGGTCTGTTCAGCAAGCCGATTCCCGACGGTCTCCCGGACTACGGCACCCTGGTGCGAGCGGACAATGCCTTCCGCTTCTCCGGCGTGAAACCCGGCATCTATTACCTGATGGCCACGACCGTATCCTGGGGGATGCAGGCCCGGGATATTCTGCTGCCCGATATGACGCTCCGGGCCCGTTCCGCATCTCCGCTCGTGGTCAGACATGGCGAGCGGACGCCGCATCAGGAATTGACGCTGCGTCCGCCCCGGTTTGACGATCCGCCGATTTTGGTGTCGCTGCCGCTGCTTATGGAAATGTTCTATCTGCAGCAGACAGGCAAGGGCAGCGGCCTTCCCGGCCCGCGATGAGTCGGCTGCGGAATGTTCCCCGTCCGGGGATGCCCTTTTCTTATGCTCATTCCGCGGACGAAGCCGCCACCTTCCTCCGCATCGGCGCCAGCACGAATGCCGCGAGCATGACGAGCACGCCCAGCACGGCCGCCGACCAGTACAGGCCGCCGTAGCCGTTCTCCGCCGCCAATCTCGTCACCTCGGCGACGCTGTCGGCGATGACGTCCCGCAAAGCCGGGTCCTGCACCGAGCCGATGATGTCCTGGATCTGGCCTGGGCTTGCCGCCTCCCCTCCGCCGGAAGCCATCTGCCGCCCGATGGCCGCCAGTTCGTCCAGCGCCTCTTGGGACAGATTCGCCTGTTCCACATTCTCATTCAGAATGTTCCGGAAGTCCGTCCTGAACAGTTCGCCGATATTGTTGTAGCCGCGCGCGATGAAGCCGGCATAGATCGTCGGCATGATCGTCATGCCGATCTGGCGCAGCAGCGACAGCGACGCCAGCGCGGTGCCCTTGTTCGCCCGCAAGCCTTCGGTCGCCAGAATGTTCAGCGGCGCGCCCAGGATGACCCCGATGCCGACGCCGGCCACCATGCTGGAGACGATGAACTGCCACTTCGCGTCAATCCACAGCGGGAACAATACGAATCCGATCAGCGTCAGGATGCCGGACAGCACGACGGCGAAAATGGGCCCGCGCTTGGCCACCAGCACGCCGCCCATGCCGGCGCCCACGCCCGACGCCAGCGCCAGCGGCGTCATCCAGTAGCCCGACTTCTCCGCCGGGATGCCGAGCACATTCTCGGTGAACCCCGGGATGAAAATCATGGCCGCCAGCATGCCGCCGGACAGCATGCCGATGACGAGCACCATCAGGTAGCGGGGCTGCCGGATGAGATAGAGCGGCAGGATCGGATCGCCGTTCTTGCGGCGCTCAAGCACCGACTCGTACAGGAACAGCACGATGAACAGGACGAGCCCCAAGCCGATAAACCCGGTTACATCCCATTCCCTGAAGCTTGCCCAGAAGTCGACGTCGATGTTGGTGAGGCCGTACATCAGCGACAGAATGGCAAGCGACAGGATAACGGTTCCGGTCAGATCCAGCCGTCCCGTGCCGGGGTCCGCCGATTCCGGCAGCCGCAGGAAGGCCAGAATGAACAGCGCGGCGGCAATCGGCACGTTGATCAGGAACAGGATGTGCCAGTTTCCGGTCCAGTCGAGCAGGAAAGACCCGATGTTGGGACCGAGAATGGCCGCAACCCCGTTCATCGCGCCGAGCATTCCCAGGTATTTCGCCTGCTTGTCGGGCTCAACCGTGCTCAAAATATGCGAATTGCCGATGATGAAAATGCCCCCGCCGCCCAGCGCCTGGATGAAGCGCGACGCCAGGTACAGCTCGAACGTCGGACTGAGCGCCACGAACAGGGAACCGAGACCGAACAGAACAATCTCCACGATGAACAGCCGCTTGCGGCCGTAGCGGTCGGACAGCTTGCCGACGATCGGCAGGCTGATCGCCAGGCCCAGCGTGTAAATCGTGACGCCCCAGGCTCCCCAGTTGTCCGATACGTCAAAATGCCGGTTAATCGTGGTCAGCGCCGAGCTGATGATGCCGTTGTCGAGCTGCGCCATGAAGACGCCGACAGCGAACAGCAGCAGCGACCAGAAATGCGAGGTTTGCGGTTTGCCCAAGCCGGCTCACCCTTTCCACAGTATGATGAAAAAGCCCGTTCCAGATTGCGTGATCCAATGTGACACAAGCGTTACTTTCAAATATAATGCTATTTTACATCAAGGGCTATTCATAATCAAAGCGGTTTTGTCACTATTCCGACAATTCATACTTGACTACTAAATATTTGAATTCTTAAGATAGGGGTAACCAGTACATCCTGTTAGGAGGGCGTCTTCATGGCGGGCAAACGGATTGACCATGTCGGTGTCATGGTGAAGGATCTGGACGCAAGCATTCGTTTCTACACGGAGGTTGTCGGGCTCGAGGTGAAAAGCCGCTTCACGCATACGAAGGGCGTGCTTCAGCTTGCTTTTCTCGGTTTCGGCGGATCCGACGGGACGGAGGTTGAACTGATCCAGGGGTACAACGACAGCTTGCCGACGGAAGGCAAAGTGCATCACATCGCATTCAACGTGGACGATATCGAAGCCGAATATGCGCGCATCAAGCAGCTGGATGTGTCCTTCATTCCCGGTTTCGACACGATCACCACGCTGCCGAACGGCCACCGGTATTTCTTCATCTACGGTCCGGAGAACGAGTGGATCGAGTTCTTCCAGCGTTGATCGGGCTTCGGGATTCCGGGTGCCGCCCTGCCCCCCGCGCTCACGACGACGCGGGTATGCAAACCTGCGATGCAGCCTCGGAATCCCGCCCTGTCAATCCGAAGGCTCGGTCTCGACCATCCCCTCCCCTGATTCAATCGCATGAATGTCAACCAGCGATATCCCGGTATCCAGAAATTCCGGGATCTCCTCCCCTTCGCAGGCCTTGAGCAGATGTTCGACGATCAAGGCTCCCCAGCGGTGTTCATTCAGGGACACCGCCATCGTAATCTGACCGTTGCGAACCGCTTCCGCGATTTCGGGCATCAGGCCGAAGGTCAGCGCGTACCGGTTCAATCCCATCGCTTTCCATACCAGAATGGATGCGGCGCCGGATACGAAGTCCAGGGCGACGAAGGCGTCGAAATGCGGGTGATCGTCGATCATCCCTTCCAGATCCGCCAGCGCCTGCTCGGGAACGCCCTGATGATAACGAACCTCCAGCACGTCAATATTCGTCTCACGGTGGATGTATCCGAGAAACCCTTCCAACCGTTCGCGCAAATTCATGCTGTCCGACTGCCCGGTGGACACGAGCACCATGCCGCGTCCCTTCAGCAGCCCGTCAATGGCTCGTCCCATCCTTTCCCCTGCCTGGATGTTGTCCGTTCCGATATAAGAAACTCTCCGGCTGTCCGGCGCATCGGATTCAAAACAGATGACGGGAATCCCCGCCTCCGCCGCCTTGTCGATCAGCGGCCCGAGCGCTTCCGAATCGATCGGACTGATGGCGATCCCGTCCACACCCTGCTTGATCATCGTCTCCATCATGCGGATCTGCTGCTCCAGATTGGCCTCGTCCGGCGCCTTGATGATCAGCCGGGCGCTCGCCGTTTCCGCCGCCCGGGCCGCGCTCTCCGTCACCGCCTCATAATAGACATCCGCCATCGGGTAGATGATGCCGAACGTGCGCCGCGGCAACGCCTCCGCTTCGGCTGCGGCGGACACGCTCTCGCGGGAAGGCGCCGGCTCCCGGCAGCCGGCGAGCGCCGCAGCCGCCAGCAGTACTGCGGCCAGCGCGGCCGTTCCCGTTTTCCTCGCCGCCCGCTTCGCCATATGCCGGTTCACGAATGCCCGCTCCTCCGGACGACCGGCTGCCCCGCCTTGCCCCGCTTGCGAAAATCGCGGATCGTCATCCCGGTCAACCGTTTGAACACGTTGGAGAAATAATGCGGATCCTGGTACCCGACCCGGCAGGCGATTTCATACGATTTCGCTTTGGTCGACAAGAGCAGCTCCATCGCCTTCTTGATCCGGGTTTCCATCACATATTCAATGAACGTCGTTCCGGTCTCCTGGCTGAACACTTTGCTCAGGTGGCTGGGGCTGACATTGACATGTCTGGCCGCGTCATGCAGGGACAGCCGTTCGTCCCCGTAATGCTCTTGCACAAATTGCTTTACCCGGGCAATCAGGACGCTGTAGCGGTCGCTGGACTGCGAGCGCCAATGCCAGAACAGCTCGGCGAGCTGATCCAGGTACTCGCAGGCCTCCTCCCATGAGCGGATGGCGCTGATCCGGCTCTTCATCTCCGGCAGCCAGTCGTCCGGCCGCACCTGCTCGCCGTACTGCTCCCCGGCTTCCCGGAATACGGTGAGCGTCAGGTCGTGGAGCAGGAAAAATCCGTACAGCGACGACTCCCAATCGACATTCTCCAGATCCTTCGCGAAACGCCGGATGTGCAGTTCCTTCTGCTCCGGCGAACCGACCTTCAGAAATTCCACAAACCCTTCCCGGTCGAGGCTGAGCGGATAATCCAGCGATTCGTGTCCCAGCAGGTCGATCCGGCCGGCAGGCAGGGACCGATGCGTTTCGCTCGCCTCTTCCTTGGCGCTGATGACCCGGAGCACCCGGATGATGTCTTCGGCGCTGACCGGCTTCAGGCAATAGTCCTCGACTCCGATGCGGATCGCCTGCCGGGCGTATTCGAATTCATCGTGGCCGCTCAGGATGATGATTTTGATGCCCGGCTGCATTTTGCGGACGATCGCGCTCAGCTCCAGACCGTTCATGAACGGCATCCGGATGTCCGTAATCAGAATGTCCGGCTTCAGCTTCTCGATGAGCGGCAGCGCCAGCTCGCCGTCGGGCGCATCCCCGCAATACACAAACCCTTCCTTCTCCCAATCGATGCAGTTTCGCATGTTCTCGCGAACGACAATCTCGTCATCCACCAGGAACACTTTCTTCAAGGTGCGTCCCCCCTTGAACCGGAATCGTGATCTCTACGGTCGTGCCCGCGCCTTCCCTGCTGTCGAGCACAATGCCGTATTGCGGGCCGTAATACAGACGAAGGCGCCGCTGCACATTGAGCAGTCCGAATCCGCTGTCGGGCTCGCTTTCCCCCTGCGGCACCAGGGGATCGTCCAGCAGACCGCGAAGCTCGGCCAGTTTTCCGGCGCTCATGCCGATGCCGTTGTCCGCGACCGAAAGCCGGATGGTCCGATCCTGATCGGAAGCGCCGGAGATCCGGATCCGCCCCTTGCCCCGCTTGTTCTTGATGCCGTGATACAAGGCGTTCTCCACAATCGGCTGCAGCGTCATCTTCAGAATCGGTACGGCCCGCAATTCCTGCGGAATGTCAATCTCGTAATCCAGGATGTCGGAATAGCGCATCTGCTGAATGACCAGATAATTGCGGACATGCTCCACTTCTTCCCCGACCGAAATGAGATCCCGCCCCTTGCTCAGACTGATGCGAAAAAAACGGGACAGCGCCTGCACGAGCCGGATCACTTCCCGATTCTTCCCCGCTTCCGCCATCCATACGATGGAATCGAGCGAATTGTAGAGGAAATGGGGGTTGATCTGCGCTTGCAGCGTGCGCAGCTCCGCCTTCCGGACCTGTTCCCGCTCGCGGATGCTGCGCTCCATCAGCATGCGGATCTGCTCGATCATGATGTTGAAGCTGTTGCCGAGATCGGCCAGCTCATCCGTGCCGGCGGGCCTCACCTTCACTTCGAAGAACCCCGAAGCCGCCTTGCGCATCTTGTGTTTCAAAATCTGGATCGGCCGGGTCAGCCGCGAGGTGAGGTAGACATAGAGGCCGATGGTGAACACGATGCTCAGTCCGACGCTCAGGAAGATGAGCCGCCGGATCTCGCGGGCATCTTTGACAATCTCGCGGAGAGGCGCGATGCCGATCATTTTCCAGCCGGTATCCGCCGAGGTCGTGTATGTGATGAAGATTTGCCCGTCAGGTCCGTCTTCCACGAAACTGTCCGACTTCCGGTCCAATCGCGGCGCAAGATCGGCGGCGGACGGAAGGAGATGCGCATAAGACGAGTCCGCGGCGAACAGCGGCTTGCCGGCAGAATCCGCCACATAGAAATACCCCGCATGTCCGGCCATTGCATCCCGGATATAGCGCAGCACCGTATCCGCGTCCAAATCGATCACGATAAAACCGATCACCTCGCGGGTAATCCGCTGCCTGACGGTCGTCATGATCGACACGACATGCTCCGAATCGTATTGAAAACCGTCCAGCCGGTCCTGGGGCAGCATCTCGTCGGGCGGAACGATCAGCACCTCGTCCGGCGCGTTCATCAAATATTGAAAATGCGGGTTGCGGAGCGGATTCTGGTTCAGGGCGAACACCCCCCGCCGCTCGCTGATGCCCCGGCCGTACAGATTGACCATGGAGATGTTCAGCACGCTGTCATTTCGGTACGTCTTGCGGTAGAGGTCGAACGCCTGCAGAATGTCCTTCGCATCGGCGTAGGAATCGGTCTGGGAGAACAGGAAGCGGAGCACGGCCTGGTGGTTTTCCAGCTCGAGCAGACGCGCGGTATCCTGAAAGAGCACATCGATGTCCCGGGCCAGCCGGTCCGCGGTGAGCAGGAAGGAAGCCTTGCTGTGTTCGGAGATCGTTCGGAACGATTTCTGGTAGGACACGATGCCGACGGCGATCAGCGGAACGATCGTCAGCATCACGAACATGGCAAGCATTTTGACCCGCAGACTGGACAAAATCCATTGCGACACCTTCTTCATGCCCGGTCCCATTCCTTCTCCCCCGCCTGTCAACTACCTGTATTTTATACCAGGACAGGTTGTAAGCGTATGCAGCAATAAAAAATTCCACCCTTTCAACAAAATAAAAAACATTTCCGTCCCCTCGCGCTCCAACTTCCCAAAAATGCGAAACAAACTCCTTTCATCCTCCATATTTTCGAAATTTGAAAGCGGTTAAGATGGGGGTGTGCCTCGTACGAGAATGTTCATTGAGGGAGGTTGACCCATTTGAAAACACGGAAAATCATGCCGATTCTGCTGCTCGCCGTCTGTCTGGTCATCAGCGCATGCGGCGGCGGCAGCAAAAATTCGGGAACGGGCGGCGGCGGAGACAACAAGCCCGCTTCCACGAATGCATCACAAGGCTCCGAGACGCCGAATGAGCCGACACCCCCGGCAGGCAAGAAGATTGTGCTCGGCTTCGCCCAGGTCGGCGCCGAGAGCGGCTGGCGCACGGCCAATACGGAATCGATCAAGGAAGCGGCGGCCGCGGCCGGCATCGAGCTGAAATTTTCCGACGCGCAGCAGAAACAGGAGAACCAGATCAAGGCCATCCGTTCGTTCATCCAGCAGAAGGTCGACGTCATCGCTTTCTCGCCGGTCGTCGAATCGGGGTGGGAGACGGTGCTGCAGGAAGCGAAGGAAGCCGGCATCCCCGTCATCCTGACCGACCGCGCGATCGATTCGGAAGACGAATCGCTGTATGTCTCGTTCATCGGCTCGGACTTCGTGGAGGAAGGGCGCCGCGCCGGGCGCTGGCTGCTGGAGCAGTTCAAGGACGCGACGGAACCGGTCAACATCGTCGAGCTGCAGGGGACGACAGGCTCCGCTCCCGCGATCGACCGCAAGGCCGGGTTCGAAGAGGTCATCAAGGAGAACCCGAACCTCAAAATCATCGCTTCGCAGACCGGCGACTTCACCCGCGCGAAAGGCAAGGAAGTCATGCAGTCGTTCCTGCAGGCGCACAAGGACATCGACGTGCTGTACGCCCATAACGACGACATGGGCCTCGGCGCGATCCAGGCCATCGAAGCGGCCGGCCTCGTTCCGGGCAAAGATATCATCATCATTACGGTGGACGCGGTAAGAGACGGCATGCAGGCGGCGGCGGACGGCAAGATCAACTTCATTGTGGAGTGCAACCCGCTGCTCGGGCCGCAGCTGATGGACGCCGTCAAAGCGGTGGTGGAAGGCAAGGAAGTGCCGAAGCGGATCGTCACCGAGGAAGGGACGTTCACTTCGGAAGAAGCGAAGGCCGCCCTGCCGGACCGGAAATACTGATCCGCTTGCCGACCGGCATCAGCACAACGATCGGCCGCCCCAACCCCCGCACGGGGGCGGGGTGGCTTTGTTCAAAGATAAGCATTTACAAGTCTCACGCTTGTCATCGGCTGATCTTTCACCGCAAAACGGATGCGTCCGCCCATGAGGACGGCGCCAGCCGTTTTTGCTTGCTTCAATTTCTGACAAGGGGGCGGCAGCATGAGCGAAAACCGACCGATGCTGCAAATGTCCGGCATCCACAAGCGGTTCCCCGGCGTCCACGCGCTGAATGACGTCCGTTTCCGGATGTTCGCCGGCGAAGTACACGCCTTGATGGGAGAGAACGGCGCCGGCAAATCGACGCTGATCAAGGTGCTCACCGGCGTCTATCCCGTTGACGAAGGCTCGGTGGAATGGGAGGGCAGGCCGCTGCATCTGCGGAGTCCGCTCGAAGCGCAGCAGGCCGGAATCAGCACGGTCTATCAGGAAATCAATCTGTGTCCGAACCTGTCCGTGGCCGAGAACATCTTCATCGGCCGGGAACCGCGGAAATTCGGCAAGATTTCATGGAAAGCAATGAACCGCGCAGCCGAGGCGCTGCTTGCGGAACGGCTCAACGTGAAGCTTGACGTGACCAAGCCGCTGGACACCTATTCTGTCGCCGTTCAGCAACTGGTCGCGATCGCCCGAGCCCTCAACATTTCGGCCCGGCTGCTCATCTTGGACGAACCGACCTCCTCCCTCGACCGGGACGAGACGAACAAGCTGTTCGAGGTGATGCGCCATCTCAAGAAGCAAGGGCTGGCCATCCTGTTCGTCACCCATTTTCTCGACCAGGTCTATGAAGTGTCCGATCGGATTACGATTCTGCGTAACGGACGGTTCGTCGGCGAATACCTGACCGATGAACTGCCCCGCGTGGAGCTGGTGCAGAAGATGATCGGCAAGGATCTGGAACTTCTCGGCGGCATGCCGAAACGGACCGCCGCGCCGGGCGAGGCGAAGCCGCCCTATCTGCGCGCATCCGGGCTGGGACGCAAGGGCGGCGTGGAGCCGTTCGATCTGACGATCGGCAGCGGCGAGATCGTCGGACTGGCCGGGCTGCTCGGATCGGGGCGGACGGAGACGGCCCGGCTGCTGTTCGGCGCCGACCGCGCCGATCAGGGAAGGCTCGTCATCGAGGGCCGGGAGATCCGGCTGGACTCGCCGCGCAAAGCGATCGACCGGGGCATCGCCTTCTGCTCGGAGAACCGCAAGACCGAGGGGATTATTGAAGATTTGACCGTGCGGGAGAACATCATTCTGGCGCTGCAGGCCCATCGCGGCTGGTTCCGCGCGCTGTCCCGCAGACGGCAGGAGGAAATCGCCGACGAATATATCCGGGCGCTCGACATCAAGCCGCCCGATCCCGAACAGTTCATCCGCAATCTGTCCGGCGGCAACCAGCAGAAAGTGATCCTCGCCCGCTGGCTGCTCATGAATCCCCGGCTGCTCATTCTGGATGAGCCGACGCGGGGCATTGACGTCGGCGCCAAAGCCGAGATTCAGAAGCTGGTCCTGTCCTTGTCCGGGGAAGGGATGGCCGTGCTCTTCATCTCCTCCGAGCTGGAAGAAGTCGTCCGCGTCAGCAGCCGGATCGCCGTCCTGCGCGACCGGCGGCATGTGCGGCACTTAACCGGTGACGACATCCAACAGACGACCATTATGCAGGCCATCGCGGGAGGATGACGCCATGAGTGTCCGTTGGTGGAACAAACCTTTGTTCTGGCCGCTTGCCGTGTTCGGCTTGCTGCTCTTGCTCAACCTGATCTTCAAACCGGAGTTTTTCGCGATCCGCTACCAGAACGGCCATCTGTACGGCAGTCTGATCGACATTCTGAACTTCGGCTCCCCCCTGGCCATCGTCGCCATCGGGATGACGCTGGTCATCGCGACACGGGGGATCGATCTGTCGGTGGGGTCGCTCGTCGCGATCTCCGGCGCAATGGCCTGCCTGACCATCAGCCGGGGCGACGACCAGCATGCCTTGAGCCTGGTGCTCACCGCCGTCCTGCTCGCGCTGCTCGTCTCCATCGCCCTCGGCCTGTGGAACGGACTGCTGGTGGCCGGCGCGGGCATCCAGCCGATCATCGCGACACTCATTCTGATGGTCGCCGGGCGGGGCATTGCGCAGCTCATCACGAGCGGGCAGATCATCACGGTGACGAGCAAGCCGTATAATTTCATCGGCGCCGGATGGCTCATGACCCTTCCGTTCTCCGTCTATCTGGCCGCCGCGGTCTTTCTCTTCGCCGCGTGGATGACCCGCAAGACATCGCTCGGCATGTTCATCGAGGCGATCGGCTGCAACCCGACGGCAAGCCGGCTCGCCGGGATCCGTTCCCGCTCGATCCTGCTTGCGGTGTACATGTTCTGCGCGCTGTGCGCCGGCATTGCCGGGCTGATCACCAGTTCGAACGTCTCGAGCGCGGACGGCAACAACGCCGGGCTGTGGATTGAACTGGACGCCATCCTCGCCGTCGTCATCGGCGGGACTTCCTTGAGCGGCGGCCGGTTCTCGCTGACCGGCACCCTGGCCGGGGCGCTGCTGATCCAGACGCTGACGACCACGATTTACATGCTGGGCGTTCCCCCGGAAATCACACTGGTCGTCAAGGCGTTCGTCGTCCTGGCCGTCTGTCTGATCCAATCGCCGTCGTTCCGCCGTTCACTGACGCGCGGCATTCCATGGAGCCCTGCAGCATCCGGACAGGAGGTGAGCAGACATGGTTGATCGCAAGTATATCCCGCTTCTGGTGACCATCGGGCTGTTCATCCTGATGTTTCTGGCCGGCTCGCTGCGGTATCCCGGATTTTTCTCGCTGCAGGTGTTCATGAACCTGCTGATCGACAACGCCTTCCTGCTCATCGTGGCCGTCGGCATGACGTTCGTCATCCTGTCGGGCGGCATCGATCTGTCCGTCGGCTCCGTGGTGGCGCTGACCACGATGTTGTCCGCCAGCCTGATCACGGAAGCCGGCTGGCCGCCGGCGGCCGTCATTCCGCTGGTGCTTGCCGTCGGCATCCTGTTCGGCTGGATGATGGGCGCGATCATTCATTACTTTCAGATTCAGCCGTTCATCGTCACCCTGGCCGGCATGTTTCTCGCCCGGGGGCTGTGCTACGTGATCAGCATCAATACGATCACGATCAGCCATCCGTTCTATACGCATATGGCGCTCGCGAAAATCCGCCTGCCGGGCGGCAGCTTCATCTCGATCAGCGTCGTCATCGCCCTCCTGGTCGTGGCGCTGGCCGTCTATCTCGCGCATTACACCCGCTTCGGGCGCAACACTTATGCGATCGGCGGTCATGAGTCGTCGGCGGTGCTGATGGGGCTTCCGGTCGGCCGGACGAAAATGCTCGTCTACGCGTTCAGCGGATTCTGCTCGTCCCTGGGCGGCGTCGTGTTCACGTTCTACATGCTGTCGGGTTACGGGCTGCATACCGTCGGCCTGGAGCTTGACGCCATCGCGGCGGTCGTGATCGGAGGGACGCTGCTGACCGGCGGCTCCGGCTATGTCATCGGCACGTTCTTCGGCGTTCTGATCCAGGGCGTCATCCAGACGATCATCACGTTCGAAGGCACGCTCAGCTCCTGGTGGACGAAAATGGTCATCGGCTTGCTGCTGTTTCTCTTTATTCTGCTGCAGCGGATCTTCACCGCGCGGTCTACGCGGAGCCAGTCTGTGTAAGATATAATCGGATTTGGGGAGGGGATTCGATTGCTGCGGTCAAGCCGAACGGCACTTGCCTGTTTCAACCTGCTGCTCGTGTGCCTTGCGATGCTGGCGGGCTGCAACCGTGAAGCTGCGGCGCCGCGTGAGGAGCAGCCGGAGAAGATCGATTCCCGCATCCCCGATCTCCCGTCCGATACGGTCGCCGCGGACAAGCACAAGATCGTGCTCGGCTTCTCGCAGCTCGGCTCCGAGAGCGATTGGCGCAACGCCAATACGAGATCGATCCAGGAAGCCGCGAAGGAGGCCGGCATCGAGCTGCTGTTCGACAATGCGGAGCAGTCGCAGGAGAAGCAGATCGAAGCGATCCGCCGCTTCATTGAACGGAAAGTGGATGTGATCGCCTTCGCGCCGGTCATCGAGACGGGCTGGGAAGACATCTTGACCGAGGCCAGACAGGCCGGCATCCCGGTCATTCTGTCCGACCGCGCCGTCCAGATCAGCGACCCGTCGCTGTATGTGACGTTTATCGGCGCGGATTTCTACGAAGAAGGCCGC
Organism: Thermobacillus sp.; assembly: GCF_003390775.1. Classification (NCBI taxonomy): domain Bacteria; kingdom Bacillati; phylum Bacillota; class Bacilli; order Caryophanales; family Paenibacillaceae; genus Thermobacillus; species Thermobacillus sp. Next base: position 42,299 of record NZ_QEWA01000024.1, read on the forward strand.
AAGGCGGGGAAATATTTGCTGGACAAGAAGCGCAACGATCCCGGGCCCGTCGTCATCGCGGAGCTTCAGGGCACGGAAGGCTCCTCGCCGTCCATCGAGCGCGGCAGAGGCTTCCGGGACGTCATCCGGGAGCGCGCCGACATGACGATCGCCTATTCCGCGCCGGCCGACTTCACGGTGGCCAAAGGAGCCGAAGTCATGCGCGGGTTTCTGCGGGAAAGCGGCGGCGGCATCGATGTGCTGTTCGCCCACAACGACGACATGGCGCTCGGGGCCATCGAAGCCATCGAGGAATTCGGCCTGAAGCCCGGAGAAGACATCGTCATCATTTCCGTCGACGGCACGCGCAAAGCGTTCGAGATGATGGCGGAGGGCAAAATCAACTGCGTGGTGGAATGCAATCCGCTCCTCGGTCCGATTCTGATGCAGGCCGTCCGCGAGATCTACGAGGGACGCACCTTGCCGAAGCGGATCGTCCCGCCGGAAAGTGTGTTCACCGAAGTGCTCGCGGAGAAGGAAGTGGCCAATCGACAATATTAGGAGGCGATACCGGCTTCATTTTCTCCGCTGCTTGCCGGCTCGGCGGCCGCACCCCCGATTCCGTCGATTGCAGACGAAAAAAGCAGACGCTTGTCAAAATTTGATAATTTTGATAATCTGTCTAATATTAAAATTTTTAATCCGGTATCCGGGGTGATCCATGGGATGGATTTGGTCGCAATGAAGAGCCGGCTCGACGCCAGACAACTCATGATCGTGGATTCAGAAGTCAGAAACCAGGGGAAGAACATGATCCTCGCCTACGTGCTGTGGTACTTCCTCGGTATATTGGGCGGTCACCGGTTCTATATGAAGAAGACAGGCTCCGCGATCGCCCAGCTCATTCTGAGCATCACGCTTATCGGGCTGATCGTCACCACCATCTGGTGGATCGTGGATGCCTTCCTGGTACATACCTGGGTAAAGGATCACAACCGCGAGCTGGAGTATCGTCTCGTCTCGCAAATGATCGCCCACCAAGGTCCGCCGGCTCCGAACAGCTTCTGATGACATGAACAAGCGCGACCTGACGCTGGAACAGCTTCTCGTGCTGCAATCGGAAATGCGGCACGCCGAGAAATCGCTCGCGCTCGCGTATTTCATGCTGCTGGGCGGACACTTGGGAGTCCACCGATTCTATCTGAAGCGGTATGTAAGCGGCACTATACAGTTGATCCTTTTCCTGGCAGCCACATTCAGTTATTTTACCGCTGCCGCCTTTAGCGGCGTCGATGAGGAATGGAACGCCCCGGCTATCATTTTCCTCGTCATCATGCTCCTGACCGGCTTGGCACTGTTCATCTGGATCATTGTCGATCTGTTCATCATGCCCCGCATGGTCAGAGAGTGGAACGAGGCGCGGGAAGCCGAGATTATTCGCAAGTTGACCGGACCAAGGCAGTCCTGATTTCGTGAATCCATAAAAAAGGGGAGCTTCGACTGAGGCGTCGAAGCCCCTTTTACTTTTCGGCAACGTCGCCCGGTCTGACATCGACATGTCCGGAATGGTGAGCTCCTCCTTCTTGTGCGTCTGCGGCTTGCTTTTTTACAAAATTTTTAGCCATCGCTTGAATCATACCCAGGTGCAGGCTTTCGTGCGCAATCAATACGTGGAAGAGCTCGCCGACGGTTTTTGCCTGAAGAAAATTGCTTTGATCCGCAACGGGGTGCGTCAGCCTGCCTTCGAATGCATCGCCGATCTTCGCCATTTGTCCCTCCAGCCGCCGCAGCAGCACATCGATTTCCGGGGGCGCATCACTCCAGCCTGACGGATCCGTTCCTGATGCGAACCAGGTTTTATATTCCGCGGGAATGCGGGATCCGGCTCCCGAAAATTGAAAGATCAACTCGTCGGTTACCGTGAGCACATGTCCGGCTTGCCAACGCATGTTGTTTCGGAATCCCGGGGGAATATGGTCAAGTTTGTCCACAGGCAGCCCGTGCAGAGTATCCAGAATCTGCCGTCTGACATCGGCAAACAAGTTGAGGATATGGGCATCCGAACTTGAGCGGGGGTAGTCCGCGGCCAGCGCTTCAAATACTTCAATCTTCCCGCCGTATTGCAGCTCGGGCCAATCGGTCGTGAGTGAGACCGCTTCTTCCAAAGATTCTGCTTCCATCACCGCCACCCCAAAAATGTCGCCTTGATAGTCCTCTACAGCATGCGGGGAAACCGTCTTCCGTCCGAATCCGGCAAACCGCACTTTCTCATATCCTCTTGCCTTCAGGTTGTCCAGCCAGTTCCACAGGTCGCTGATGTTTTGCTCCGCCTGATCTTCGGGAACGACACCGCCATGGTAAACGAACAGATAATGCATTTCCGCCCGCCCCTTTCAGTTGCATTTTGAAACTTATTCAAGTATAATGAAGCTATGGCACATCAGTCAAGGAGCAACGCCATGAGAAAAACCATCAAACGTCGTTCCAATTGCCCGATCGCCTTTTCGCTCGAAGTGGTCGGGGATTCGTGGACGCTGCTCATCATCCGGGATATCGTTTTTGCGGGGAAAAGAACATTCGGGGAGTTCCTGGCCTCGGATGAGAAGATCGCGAGGAACATCCTGGCCAGCCGTCTGGCTCGTCTGGAAGAACTGGGGTTGATCACGAAGAAGCCCCATCCCACGGACGGAAGAAAAGATTTGTATGAACTGACGGACGCCGGACTGGATTTTATCCCTGTTCTGCTGGAGTTGTCTGCCTGGGGGGCCAAATATGAACCCGAAACAGCCGAGGCGGCCGCATGGCTGCGCGAAGTCCGCATAGACAAGGACCGCCTGATCCAACTGATCCGGGACACCGTCAAAAACGGAGGTTCCGTGTTCGCCGGTCCGGACAATGTGATGGACCGGCTGAAAGCCCGCTAACCTGTCCGCTTCACCCAACTACAACACACCGACGGCCAGCATGCCGGCCGCGATCAGGCCCAGCGCGTGAATGAGATGATATTGCACGCCCGTCCGGAATGCGGCGAGTTTGTCCCGCTGCAGCTTATCCTTCAGCGCATGCGCGCCGAACGCGCCCAGCGCGACCGCAATCGCCATCAGGATGCCGCCCAGCGCAATGAACGTTTCCATCCGTCGTTCCTTCCTCCTCCGGCTCGCGCCTTCCGGCGCCAAAGCCTTCTCCACATTTTTAGCGTTTGTCCGCGTGGAGCCGCCGGTGAAGCTCGCGCACCTGCTCCGCCAGCTCGGGAACGGGTCCCTCCACTTGAGCGTCGCGGATGACTTCCTGGATGGGCAAGTTCCTTACGCGGGACGGCGGAACTCCCCATTCGTCCAGCCACTCGGCCAATTGCCGGGATGAGCTGGCGTACACGATCCGGCCCAGGCCGACCCAGCCGTGGGCGGCGGCGCACATCGGGCAGTGCTCCCCGGAGGTGTAGACGGTGGCCCGGGCGCGCGCTTCCGGCGTCATGTGCTGAGCCGCCCAGCGGGCTATGGCGAATTCCGGGTGTTGCGTATGATCCCCTCCCGCCACATGGTTGTGGTCCTCGAACAACACCTCGCCTTCGGCCGATACCAGAACCGAACCGAACGGTTCATCGCCCTTCTCCAGCGCGATCCTTGCGAGCTCGACACAGCGCCGCAAATGCTTCATGTCCGTCTCCGTGATCATGTCGTCGCCTCCTTCGATCAAAAGTCATCCTCCATCTCACGCCGGCACGATGATTCGTTCGCAAGCCTGCACGACCCGTTCGCTCTCGTTGTCCAGCGAGCTGGTCGCCTCGTCGAACATCAGTATCGGCGGTTTTCCCTGTTCCGGACGGCCCCACGAGCGCCGTTTTCTCCATTCACGACGGCTTCACGATCTCCAGCAGCTTCTCGTAACTGTCCGCCGCATCGACCTTCACTTGCCCGGTGTTCAGCTTCGCAAAAACCTTCCGCGCCCATTCGATCTTCACCCGCTCCGCACCCTGCAGCTCCAGCGATTCCAGCGAGCCCTTCGTCTCCGCGATGAAGCAGATGTGCCTCACATCGCCTTCCCGGAACACGACCGCCCGGTCGGGATGGTAGTCGCCCATTGGCGTCGGGATGAAGAACCCCCGGGGCAGCTTGTCGTACACGATCACCTCGCCGCCCGCATCCGGCTCTTGCGTAAGATCGCGACCGCTCCGGAAGTCCGCCACGGCTTCTGCCGGTTCCGCCCCGTCCCCCGGCCGCCCGAACAGTCCGCTCTTCGTGAACACACTCAACTCGTACCGATCATTCGACGCGTCGTGCGTGATGCATGCGATGATCGCCGCCGCCTTCTGCTCGTTGATCAGCCTCGCGGCGCGGAGCACGAACTCCTCCGGATTGAGGCGAAACTGCCGGAACGTCGATTCCCTGATTCCCGTCAGGATGGCCGCAATGGTCTTCCGCGTCAGCTTCGTCTCATCCGTCAGCCTGCCGATCAGGTCCATTTTCACCCCGGTCAGCGGCTGCACATCTGCTGTCTCATCCTTGACTTCCCGCACCCGGAACGCTTCCCCCGACTCCAGTTGCTCCCGGGACTCGATGCGCCGCATCTCGCCATGCCGGACGGTATATCGGATGGCCGGCACCTGCAGACGGCTGTCCAGCGCCTCCACGCACTTCCTCACCAGTTCGCCGGAGTCGAACTTGACGGTGCAGCCCGTTTTCCGGTTGATCCGGTTCCAGAGCTTGAGGAACTCCCGCCTGTGGAAGTCGTCATTCGCCGCAGCGGCAGCGCTATGGCCGATGCGCTCGTTCTCCGCCACATGCTCCAGGAAGGCGCTGCGATCCGCCGCACCCGGACGGCCGGACAGCGCCTCGGCGATCTCGCGCTGCAGCTGCCGCGCGAACTGCTCGTACGATTCGCTGGCGATGACGGTCAGCACATTGATGTCATGGACGTCGATGCCCGGCACGGCCGAATCGATCCGCTCCCCGTCCTGATTGACGCAGAGCCGAAGGCCCCGCCCGACCTCCTGGCGCTTCTTGATCGTCGAATCGCTGTGCTTCAGCGTGCAGATCTGGAACACGTTCGGGTTGTCCCACCCCTCCTTCAGCGCCGAATGGGAGAAAATAAACCGCACGGGCTCCGCCAGACTGAGCAGCCGCTCCTTGTCCCGCATGATCAGGTCGTACGCGTCGGCATCATCGGAGTCGGTCTCGCGGGCGGACACCTTCGGATCAACGTAGCGGTTGCTTTTTCGATCGATCGAGAAGTACCCCTTGTGCGTGTCCTTCACCCGGATTCGCTTCAGGTACCCGGCATACGGATCGTCGTCGGCCAACCTGTCCAGCTCTTCGGCCAGCAGCGCCGCATACTCCTCCTCGAAGATGTCGGCGTAAACGCCGCTCAGCTCCGCGCCGTCCCGATTATATTGCCGGTACTTCGCCACCTCATCAATGAAAAAGAGCGACAACACCTTGATCCCCTGCGAGAAAAGCGCCCGCTCCTTCGCGAAATGCGACTTGATCGTCTCCCGGATCTGAACCCGGCGAAGATGCAGCTCCCCGGTATCCCCCTGCACGTCGCCGGCATGCAGCGTGACGCCGTTCGTGAAGCTGATGCTGCCGTCACGTCCGTTGATCCCGGACACCTTGTACCCCTTGTATTGCGCGAGGCCGCCGGACAAGGCGTGAAGATCGTCGCCTACCCTGACGATGCGCGTCCGCCTGACCATGCCCGCCTTCGTCTTCACCTCGAACTCCAGCCGGGCCGCCGGCGCCCGGTCCGCGCTCACCTCAATGCCTTCGAGGTACAAATAGCCGTCCGATCCGCCGATGCCCTTCAGCGAAATCCCCTTCACGCTGATCTTCTTCACCAGCTTCAGGTTGTAGGCGTCCAGCGCGTCCAGGCGGTAGACCTTGTTGTAGTCTTCGCGGTGCGTCGCCGAATAGCGCAGGGTAAGCAGCGGGTTGAACGCCTTCAGCGATTCCCGCGTCTTCACGCCTTCAACGGACTGCGGCTCGTCGATGATCAGGATCGGCCGCGTGTCCGCCAGCACGTCGATCGGCCTGCGGCTGCCGAATTCGTCGAGCTCCATGTAGATCCGCCTTGCCTCCCGTCCCCGCGCGTTGAAGGCCTGCGCGTTGATGATCATGACGCTCAGGCCGGCGTCGCCGGCGAATTTCTCAATGTGATGCAATTGTTTCGAGTTGTATACGAAATACCGCGCCTTCATGCCGTACACGGACATGAAATGGTCTTCCGTCATCCGGAACGTCTTCAGCACGCCTTCGCGGATCGCAACGGATGGCACGACGACGATGAATTTGCTCCATCCGTACGTTTTGTACAGCTCGAACATCGTGCGGATGAACGTGTAGGTCTTGCCGGTGCCGGTCTCCATCTCCACGGTCAGGTTGTACCGGCCTTCCAGCCGTTCCGAGACCGGCAGTCCATTGCGCCGCTGCACCGCCTGCATGTTCCGCAGCACGTCTTCGTCCGGGAGCATGACGGGACGGTTCCGCGCATCCGGACCAGCGGATGGCGCGTACGGCTGCCCCGCGAAGCAATCGACAATGCTTCGCACCGCATCCAGTTGAAACGGCTGCTGCTTGAACCTGATTTTCACCGCTCGTACACCGCCTTACAGCACCCGAATGTCCGTTCCGGGAGAGAGCAGGTTGAACAGCTCCTCCACGTTGATGCGCGCGGCGTCGTCCGCGAAGCCGCTGTCGCGGAAGACGGCGTGCTGCGGGCGCATGGAAGCCATCTGCCGGATGACGGACTCCGGCACATCGTCATCGAAGCAGGCGGCAAGCACGTTCCCGCCGGCGAGGTGGACCGTCTTCCCGTCCACCCGCCGCGTCTCCATCGGCAGCGACAGCTCCAGGCCGAGCTCGAGCATGACCTGGATGAGCAGATCATCCCCTGTGCGGTCCTCCTTGATGCTTGCGGCGAGATCGAACAGGTCGGCCTGCGTGAGCTTGTCCGGCGCATGCCGGACGTCCTTCATGTTCGACGAATCGACGCGGAACACCCGGAAGCCGTAGTCGATGCCGGCCCCCGTCACTTCCCGGATCTTCTTCGCCGCGCGGCGGATCCGCGCTTTGCCGATATCGCAGATGGTCCGGTAGCCGGCCTTGCGCGCCTCGGACCGCTCGTTCGTCGGCTCGGGCAGCTGGACGAGAAGAAATCTGCGGTTGCCGCCGTCCCGCGCGTTCAGCTCCATCACCGCGTGAGCCGTCGTGGCGGAACCGGAGAAGAAGTCGAGGACGATATGTTCTTCATCCTTCTCCGTCGCGAGCGTCAGCATTTTCATGATCAGCTCTTTCGGTTTCGGACTGTCGAAGAATCGCCCGTTCAGCAGACTTTTCAGCTCTTCCGCCGCGCCGTGGGTGTGTCCCACTTCCTTGTGGTGCCAGATCGTCTCCGGCGGCTTTGTCGCTCCCTCGTCGAGAAACTGCTTCGCGTACACCTGCCAGCCCGCTTCGGTCTTTACCCACTCGACCAGCCCCTGCCTGACGTTCTCCTCGTAAGTCTCCTGGCTCCAGCGCCAGCAGCCCTCTGTCCCGTCCGGCTTGATCGGATACACGAGCGTGCCGTCCGGCGCTTCCAGCGGGAAGAACGAATTCGGCGCATCCGAACGGAGCGAGTTGCTCCCTTCCTTCCGGATGCTTCTTCTCCGGTAGCGCCGCCCCGTCGCTTCGTCCACATGGTTGAACTGCCGGACGTTCTGCTCGAACGGCTCCCGCTTGAGTCCCGCGATATCGCCTTTCACATAGCAGAGGATGTAGTCGTGGGAAGTGGAGAAACCGGTGACGTCCATGCGGGGGCTGTACACTTTTTCCCAGATGATCGTGGCGACGAAGTTGCCGTGCCCGAAGATTTCATCGCAAATCGCGCGCAGATTGGCGGCTTCGTGGTCGTCGATGCTGATGAAGATGACGCCGTCTTCCCGCAGCAGATTCCGCGCCACCTTGAGCCGGGCGTACATCATCGTGAGCCAGTCGCTGTGGAACCGGCCGTTGGCCTCGGTGTTCTGGAAGAGCCGGTTGCCGAGCTCGTCGACCTGCCCGGACTCCGCGAGATATTCCCGGACCGTTCCCCGGAAGTTGTCCTTGTAGATGAAATCCCGCCCCGTGTTGTACGGCGGATCGATGTAGATGCACTTGATCTTGTTCAGGTACGACTCCTGCAGCAGCTTCAGCACTTCCAGGTTGTCGCCTTCGATGTACAAGTTCCGCGTCCGGTCCCAGTCCACGCTGTCTTCCCTGACCGGGCGCAGCGTCTTGTCGGTCGGCACGTTCGCGTTCAGGACCGCCTCCCGCTTCCCCGGCCACGTCAGCTGATACCGCTCCTTCTCCCCTTCCGCCAGCGCGCCGGACAGCTCCTGCCTCAGCAGGTCAAAATCAACCGCCCGCACCACGCTGCCCTCTTCATCGACCGCTTCGGTGATGACATGGGGGAACAGCGCCGCGATTTTGTCTATATTGGCCTGCGTCCTGTCGGACGTTCGCATGGTCAGTTTCTTCATGATCGGCTCCGTTTCGTCTGGAATCGATGATCTAATATCTTTCGCTGCCCGGACCGGGATTCCCTGTCCGCCTGACGCCCGGGCATTTACACCGTTTCCGAATTGCAGGAAAATGGTTTAAACCGATATAAAGGTGTGACGCCCATGAACCCGTACCCCGACTATCGGATCGCCGTGGAAGCGATTATTGTGCATGAAGGCAAGGTTCTGCTTGCGAAAAGAGCGGACAATGGCGCGTGGTATGTGCCGGCCGGCAAGGCGAAATATGAGGAGACCCCGAAGGAGGCGGTCATCCGGGAAGTCCGGGAGGAGACGAACCTTGAAGTTGACTCTATCGAAGAGCTGCATGTGCGGGCGTTCAAGGGACGAAAGGCGTCGGGGGATTTCTACAGAGTCATGTTCACCTATCTGGTCAGACCGGGAAACGGCGACATCCGCAGCTTCCGGTTGAACGATGAGCACACGGAATATGCGTGGGTAGGCCGGCAGGAACTCGGGGATTCGCGGTATGATTCTTTGCTGCCGGAAGTCAGGCGCATCGTTGCGAATGTCCTGAGCTCGCGTTGGTAAAATTCAGCTAAATCTGTAATTTATCATTTCTTTGACGTCATCATCGTTGTATAGTCGAATCAACGTTGCAATGCGATGATCGGTGACTTGTTGAAAGGCGGGGATGATCATGCGTCAATACCGGGACATCAATCGGCTCAATTGGAACGACCGGACGGAGATTCATGCGAAGTCGAAGTTTTATGACGTGGATGCCTTTCTGGCGGATGACGCGCCCCGGATCGGGTTGGATCAGGAGGAACTGGGCGATGTGGCCGGGCGCACCCTGCTTCATCTGCAGTGCCATTTCGGCCTGGATACGCTCAACTGGGCCAGGCTGGGCGCCCGCGTGACCGGGATCGATTTCTCGGAAAAGGCGATCGCGCTGGCCAGGTCGCTCAATGACCGGCTCGGGCTTGACGCGCGTTTTCTGTGCTCGGACATCTACGATGCCAAGGAAGTGCTGGGCGGAGAGCAGTTCGACATCGTCTATACGTCATATGGCGTGCTGTGCTGGCTGCCGGATTTGGACGGTTGGGCGGATCTGATCAGCACGTCCCTGAAACCCGGGGGCATCTTCTACATGGCGGAGTTTCATCCGGTGACGTTCATGTTTGAACCGGTGGACGGCGAGCTGAAGATCGCGGATTCCTATTTCAATACCGAGACACGCCAATATGTATCGGACGTCACCTATACGGGAGATGACGATCCGTTGGCGCACCCCGTGACCTATCAGTGGCAGCATACGCTGTCCGAGATTGTCGGCGCGCTGATCGGGGCGGGACTGACGCTGGAATTTCTGCATGAGTTCCCGTTCACGGTGTTCAACATGTACCCCGGGCTCATGACGCAGGACGAGCAAGGGCGATGGCGGCTGAAGGGGAACCACCACCCGCCGCTGCTCTTCTCGGTGAAAGCCCGGAAGGACTAGCGGAAGGGCGAAAGAAGGCCATCCTTGTTCGGGATGGCCTTGTTGCTTCGGCTGTCGGTTACGCTTGACGCGCGTTATTTTTTCCTCACGGGGATCCAGATTTCGCCTTGGGTGCGTTCCGGCGTACCGTAGTACATTTCGAACTGGGGACCTTCCGCCTGCTCGTACCCGGACGTCGGGAACCATTCCGTATAGATGCGCCGCCACAACTGCTGCAGTTCGCAGTCCGGCTCCGGGAAGATCGCCCACGTCAGCGGCGGGACGGCAAGCTTCGTAAATTTCTTCGGAATGTCCAGTCCCTTCGGCAAATGGTAGCACACCATGTACTTGAACGTCTCGCCCGTGTGGTCGAACAGGGCGGCGTGCAGCAGACCGTTGCCGAACCGGCCCAGCAGCGCGTTGATCTCGTCCACGCTGCCGTCTTCATCGCACGCTCTGCGGAACCGGGCGACATCCTCGAACGCCGGCTGCAATTCCTGGCGGACCTCGGCATAAACGCCGAACATCTCGAACGGTCCGCGCTGCTCAATCCGATAATTCATCTCGACATCTCCTTTGATTGAGATCCGGAAGGACATGCGAGGATAAGCCTTCAAGGTGACGCCTTGATCGCGCGCGGAGATCGGCATGATGCCATGGAGACTTTTGAACGCCCGGGCGAACGCTTCCGGCGACTGATACCCGTACTTGAGCGCGACGTCGATCACCTTGGCGCCGGTCGTCTGCAGTTCGAAGGCCGCCAAGGTGAGCCGCCTGCGCCGGATGTATTCGGACAGCGTGATGCCGGTGATGAACGGGAACATCCGCTGAAAATGGTACGTCGAGCAGCAGGCGATCCGCGCAATTTCGTCATACGAGATCTCGTCCGCCAGATGCGCCTCGATGTAGTCCATGGCTTTGTTCAGCCTTTCCAGCCAGTCCATCGCCATCCCTCCTTTCGAGATGAATCGTACCGCAGCCGGTGATTCGACGCCGTGCATTCCCTGCACGAAAATGTCAGCGTCCGGCGACCGTCACAGTGTGAGCTCCCACGTCTCCCCGATCAGCTCGGAGCCGAAGCTGCGGTGCGGTTCCTGTTTGACCAGCACGAAACCGGCCTTCTGATAGATGTTTCTCGCTTGTACAAGCACGTGGTTGGTCCACAGCACGAGTTTCTTGTAGCCCTTGCGCCTTGCGAATCGGATGCACTCGTCCACGAGACGTTTGCCCAATCCCAAGCCGCGGGCCCTCGGGTCGACGAGCAGCAGGCGAAGCTTGGCCGTTTCATCGCTCTCCTGCACGACCATCACGGAACCGACAATCTGCCCGTCCATTTCCGCGATCCAGCAGCGTTCCCGTTCGGGGTTGTACCGGTTGATGAAATCGGAGCAAACCTGCGCGACCAGCGCCTCGAAGCGCTCGTCCCAGCCGTATTCCTCCGCATACAGACGTCCGTGCATATGGACAATCCACCCCATATCGCCGGGCTCATGCTGGCGCAGCACATAAGGCTCGGAATACTTCAATCCTTCGCCGAGCAGTTGTTCGATCGTATTCATCGCTTGAATGAGCCGGTTCTGATCCTGCTCGGAGAGGTTGCCCAGCATCTCCCCGATCTCTTCTCTCGAACGTTGATCCAACAGCGACGCGGCTGCTTCTCCGTCCGGCGTCAGGCGAAGAAGCCGCTGCCGCCCATCCGACGGAACTTGTTCCTTCCGGATTAATCCCTTCTGCTCGAGACGGTCCAATATGCGGCTGAGATATCCGGGATCCAGCCCCAGATCTTTCGCCAGTTCGGCGGCAATGACCTGGTCCCGATTCGCGATTTCATAAAGGATGCGCGATTCGGTGAGGGAATACGGCGTATGCAGCAGACCTTCCCTCAACACGCCGAGCCTTCTCGTGAAAAAACGGTTGAACCGCCTTACAGCAGCGACCCGGTTCTCGAAATCCGAAGCCGGCACCGCCATCCCTCCTCAACGTCCGCCAAATATTGCCTTTTATAAATAAATATATGACAAAAGCAACTATTGTCAAGCTTCGCGGGCTCCAAAATAAAAAGACACACTCGTCGGGGACGAATGTGTCGTGGTACCACCCGCGTTGCCAGCCATTTAACTGCGGGCATTTTCTTGTCGAAGAATACCAATACCGCGAAGAGGATGATGGCCAGAAGCAGGACGGACGCCGTCAGGATAAACAGCAGCGTGGTGAACGAGTTCTCGCTCTTGTAGTAGATCAACATGCTGAGCGGCATCAATCCGCCGCCAATCAGACTGGACCAGGCTTGCAGTATGGCCGTTCGCTTCATGCCGATTTCCTTGAACACATGGTAGAAAATCCCGTACGCAAAAAGACTCAGCCACCCGACCACCAGAATGTGGGCGTGGCCCGGTACCATCGTATAATCTTTCCTGCCGGCCAAGTCCGATCCGAGCATGGCGCCGATCACCGCGTAGATTGCCGCGATACGGATCAGCCACTTTCCATAATGCTGCATCTTCTCACATCCTTTATCCGCAATCCGAAACATTTCCTTGCATGCCGTTTGAAATTCAAAGACCTGTCTTATTATACGACACTTTGGTTGGAATATCCTCTTCTTCTTCCCCGGCACAAAAAATCCCGGATGCTTTGCAGATCCGGGATAACAGGCCAAGACGCAAAACCATTCTTTACATCCCGGCATGAGACTGCTGCGATTTCAGCACCCCGGCGGTTTCGAAGGATTGCACGAAATCGAGCGCCAGCAGTTTGTCGCACACATGAAGCAGATTGCGGGTGCGCGGCTTGTGCAGCTTGATCCGGAGCGTCCGGATGTCGTCCTCATCCTGATCGTCACCGGGGGCTTCCAGCGACATGCTCACGATCAGAAGCCCTTCCTTCTCGATCAGATCCGTGATTTGCGCGACGCTCCCTTCCGCGCGGGTGATCCGCAACGTGATTTCGTTTCGGCTGCGCTTGCTGTGGAGGCTTTTCTCAAGCCGGTTCAGCACCAGCAGGATGAGGATGACCAGCACCGTAACCAGCACCGCTTCATAAAAAAAGCCCGCTCCCACACACAGGCCGATCGCCGCCACCACCCAGATGGAAGCGGCGGTCGTAAGCCCCGTGATGCTCAAACCGTTGCGGATGATGGCGCCTGCGCCAAGGAATCCGATGCCGGACACGACTTGTGCCGCCAGACGCGCCGGGTCCATGCGGACATTGAATTCGCTCGCGAAGTCGCCGAATCCGTAAATGGACAGCAGCATGATCATCGTGGCTCCGACACATACCAGAATGTGCGTGCGAAGACCGGCTGCATGGTTGTGCCATTCGCGTTCCAGTCCAATCAGACCGCCCAGCACCAGCGAAAGCAAAATCCGCAGCGATGAGTCCACGTAGGAAATATCCCACAGCCCGGTTTCAATCACCTTCATGGCAGAGCCACCTCCTCACGAGCCAATGAGTCTACTTCAGCGACACCTCGGCAATGACCGGATAATGATCGGACGGATACCGGCCTTCATAAAGCTCCCGATCGATCACGACCGATTGGACCTGCCAATCCGGGGTCAGAAAGATGTAGTCGATCGTTTCACCGGTGTCGCCGCCCTTGAAGTGATGGACCGTTCCCCCGACATCCCGGTTTGCCGCTTGCAGAACGGAATAAACACTTTGATAGCCTTCCTGCACCAGTCCCGTTACGGCGGCGTGTTCCGGCGTAACGTTGAAATCGCCCGTCAAGGCGATCGGAAGACCGGTCTGATCGCGCAGGTTCCGCATCCGCTCCCGAATCAGCTCCATGCCCTTCCGCTGCGCTTCTTCGCTGACATGATCCAGATGCGTATTGAACATGGCAAATTGGTCGCCCGTGCGCGACTTGAACGCCGCCCAGGTGCACATGCGCGTGTGGGAAGTGTTCCAACTCATCGCCCCGAGCTGCTCCGGCTTCTCGGACAAGCTGAAGTTCCCCGAATGGACCATTTCCCACTTGTTCTTCTTATAGAAAATCGCGGTATATTCGCCTTCGGTTCCGCCATTCCGCCCTTCGCCGACCCAGGCGTATTCCGGCAGCAGCGGCTCCAGGTCCGCAAGCATGCCGTGAAGCCCTTCCTGAACGCCGATGATGTCCGGATCATGTTTCTTGATCGTCTCGGCAACCGCCTTCGTACGGTTCGGCCATGCATTGTCCCCGTCGGATGCCACGTTGACTCTCAGGTTGAACGACATGATTTTCAATTGCATGAGGTGCCTCCACTCCGCGTTTGTCTGTATCGGATGTTCGGATCCGATTTCGGATCGGTTTACTTTTCTTTGCTGCCTCTGCCGTAAACGAAGTACATCGTAATGCCGGACATGACCATCAGCACGACCGAGTAGACGAGCGTCATGGCACGGGCGATAATGCCCGCTTCCGCGTCCGTACTGTTCTTGATGACAACCCCCAGCGTCTGATAAACGGGGTGATACAGGAAGACCGTCAGATCGTAATCGTCCAAAATTTTGATGAAGTTCAGCGCAAGGACCGCCAGTGTGGACGGCAGCACGATGGGCAGCAGCACTCTGCGGAACGTATAGAACGGCCTCGCGCCCATGTTCCGGGCGGCATCCTCCAGGTTGTTGTCCAGACTGAAGAATGAGGCCTTCACCATGCGCATCGTAAACGGAATGTGAATGATGACATAGCCCAGAATGACGATCCAGTGCGTCCCGGTCAGCACCGCGTTCCCGACGATGAGACGGGGGATGTTGAAGGCGATCACGAGGCCGATCGCGATCAGCGTGCTCGGCAGAATCCACGGAATCAGCAAGGAATATTCCAGCGCCAGCGCCAGCTTGCTGTTTTTGTACTTATGCAAAATTCTCGACGCGTACAGCGCGAGGGCCACGACGCCGATTGATCCCGCCGCGGCATACAGAACGCTGACCAGATACGGTTTCAGCGCGCTCATCGAGGTGAACAGCCGGGCGTAATTTTCCAGCGTGAAGCTGTCCCAGGTGATGGTCGACGTCGAGATGCTCCTGGCATCGGTGAACGAGAACAGCAAGATCAGCGCGACCGGCGTGATATAAATCAGGAACAGCACGTAGCCGATGATATGCACGACGACATTGGCGAACTTGTTGTTGATCTTCTGTTTGACGAGTGCGGATTTCACTTTGGAAACGGACATGTAGTTGCCGCGTTTCTCAAACTGAATCATGATCGTCAGCAGGATGATCGTGGCGAGCCCCAGCACGAGCGCGAGGAGTGCCGCCAGATCCTTGGACGTCTGGCTCTTGGAGAACGTCAGGATCATGGGCGCGATCGTCTGGAATTCCGGCCCGCCCAGAATGAGCGGAGCCGACATGGCGCCGAGTCCCGTCAGGAACGTCAGAATCGTCAGCGCGAAGATCGTCGGCTTTAATACGGGAAGCACCACGCGCCACAAAATATAGAAAGCGCCCGCTCCCATTCCTCTGGCGGCCTCGACGGTCTGATAGTCGATCTTGCGGATCGCATTGCCCAGGAACAGGATATGGTTCGACGTACAGGCGAACGTCATGACGAACAGCACGGCCCAGTAACCGTGAAACCATCCCCGGTCCATGGACGGGAACAGGCTGGCCAGCACGTTGGTGACGAGTCCATTCTCACCGTAAGCAAACTTGTAGCTCGACGCCACGACGACCCCGTGATACAGCAAGGTCGTGAAGAAGCCGAGCTTCAAGATTTTGGCGCCCTTGATATCGAAATACTCGGTCAGCAGAACCAGCGTGATGCCGACCACATTGACCGTGATCATCAGGGACACGGCCAGGATGAAGCTGTTGGTCAGGCTGTTCATGGCTCGCTTGGAGGACAAGAGCTTTTCTACGGCATCCAGCGAGAAGCTTCCGTTCTTGAAGAAGATCTCGTGGTAAACATTCAGGTTCGGAAAAATGAGAAACGCGATGATGAACCAGGCAATGAACACATAGAGCAGAAGCTGCCCGTAATTTACCGACCCGAACTTGTTTTTCAACGTTTGTACATTCAATGTCCTCGCTCCGTCCGATCGTATTGCATAATATCCGCGAGCCTGATATATACATCGGTTTCCGTGCCGACCTCGAACCCGACCTGTCCGTTTTCTTTCTCGATCGTTTTCATACGGCTGCCGCCGGCCATCTCCAATATATACTTGCTGTACAACCCGTAATATTCGCGATCGACGATTCTGGCCTTCAGGCGCACGACGTCGTCACCCGGGATCGGTGTCAGATTCACTTTCTCATTCCGGATGTAGGCGACTTTATCGGGTGACACGTGCGCTTTCAACGGGCTGTTTGCAATCAGTTCCGGGTCAATCTTGTTGATGTCGCCGATGAAATTGCATACAAACTCCGTTCTGGAGTGATTATAGATCTCGTAAGGCGTGCCGACCTGCTCGAGATTGCCGCTGTTGAACACCGCAATCCGGTCGGACAGCGTCAGCGCTTCTTCCTGGTCATGCGTGACATAGATGGTGGTGATGCCGAACTGCTTCTGCAGCTCTTTCAGTTCGTTCCGGAGCTGCACGCGCAATTTCGCATCCAGATTGGAAAGCGGTTCATCCAGCGCCAGAATGGACGGTTTCAGGACGAGCGCCCGGGCAATGGCCACCCGCTGCTGCTGGCCGCCCGACAGTTCGGACACCTTCTTGAACAGCTGCTCTTCCTTCAGGTCGACCTTGCGGGCAATATCGCGCACATCCGCGTCGATTGCCGACTTGGCCGCCTTCTTGACCTTCATGCCGAAGGCGATGTTCTCGTACACGGTCATCGTTGGGAACAGCGCGTAGTTCTGGAACACCATGCCGATGCCGCGCTTCTCGATCGGGACGTGCGTGATGTCTTTGTCCTTCAGGAAGATGCTCCCGCCCGACGGGGAAATGAACCCCGCCAAAGTGCGGAGAATCGTCGTTTTCCCGCAGCCGGACGGACCCAGAAACGTGAAGAACTCGCCTTCCTTGATTTCCAGATTGAAGTTCTTGATGGCATGGAACGATCCGAAATGAATCTGGATATCCTTAAATGTGATCAACACTCTCACCATTCTTTTGCCGGGGATGTAAGAGAGAACTGCATAGCCTGGACGAGAGCCATGCAGTTCCCGGTTTCCGCTGTTTAGTTGATGATTTGCAGTTCGATTTTTTCCGCCCAGAGATCGAGATGCTCGGCGATGAACGACCAGTTGAGCGGTTGCGCCTTCAGGTTGCCGAACAGCTGCTTGATGTGGTCCGGCGCTTGATCAGCCGCTTCCGGAATGACCGGCATGGCGCTGAATTCCGCGGCGAACTTGCCCTGCATTTCGGCGGAACCGAACCATTCGACAAAACGTTGCGCCGTATCCAGCTTCTTGGTGCCGTTCACGATCGCGATATGCTCGACGACCATCGGCACGCCGCCTTCCGGAGCGACGACGCCGACTTTGACGCCGTATTCTTGTTCCCGCTTGAATTTCTCGCCGGAGACGACGGTGCCGATTCCGATTTTGCCGGCAGCCATGTTGGCGTACAGGTCTTCGCCTTCCACCATCGGCAGGCCGTTGTCGTACAGCTTCTTCAGCTCGTTCCAGCCTTCTTCGGAGATGCCGAGGTCGCCGTTTTCATCCATGTACGGCATCAGGATGCCCGCCACGACCAGCCGCATCGTCGCTCTGTCCAGCTTGGTCGGCGCTTCATATTTGCCCTTGAACGCTTCGTTGGTGTACAGATCCTGCCACGATTTCGGCGCCGTCTCCGGCGTGTACTCGGCTTCGTTGTAGCCGATCATGATCGCCTGCTTGACCAGAGCGTGATAGTAGCCTTCCGGATCGTTCAGGTTCTCCCAGACTTCCGGCGCCCACGAAGGCACGTATTTCGTGAGGACGCCTTCTTTTTTCAGATTTTCGTAGAAAATGTTGTTCAGACCGAACACGACGTCCGCGATCGGATTGTTCTTCTCCGCAATCAGGCGGTTGGTCAGATCGGCGCCGCCCGCTCCGACGATCTCGATATCGAAGCCGGCTTGCTTGGCCTGTTCGATCCACCATTCGCCGCGGCCGTCGGAGTTGGAGTTCGTGTAGACGATCAGTTTTTCATTTTTGACTTCGCCGCTGTCGCCGTTGCCCGACCCCGCGGTGTTTTCGTTTCCGCTGTTGCTGCCGCTGTTCGTTTCGCTGCCGCTTCCGCTGTTGCCGTTGTTGTTGCCGCCTCCGCAGGCCGTAATCACCAGGCAAGTCAGCACCAGAAGTACCAACGTTTTCATCATTCTCGACATTTCTGATCAACCCCGCTTCTTGTAGTCATGGCGAACCGCTTCGATCCAATACCGATTTTCTCTCGATGATTTGGGTCTGAATTTTTACCGTAATGTGCTGCTCTTTCGACTGACGGACACGCTTCATCAGCAGCTCGACGGCTGCCGCCGCAAGCTTGTCCGTGTCCTGGCGGACGGTGGTGAGCGGCACGGGCGTGAGCGCCGACAGATAAGTATCCGAGAAACCGACGATTGACAAAGTTTCCGGAACAGAGATGTTCATGTGAAGCGCGGAAAACAAGGTGGCGATGGCGACCTGGTCATCCGCGCACATGACCGCCGTCATGTCGGGATTGTTCCGGATGAACTCTCCCTGCTCGGCGTCATACTGGTGAACGTGGCCCGGTTTGATGCTCGACGTCCGGAAGTGGATGTACTCGCTTTTCACCGGAATCCCGTGATCCAGCAAAGCTTGAATGTACCCCTGGTACCGTTCCCCGCGGCTGGTGATGTTCTCGATGACGTTGGACGAGAATCCGATTTCCCGATGTCCCTTGGAAATCAGATACTTCGCCATATCATAAGAGCCCTGAAAATGGTCGTGATAGACGCAATCGATCGGAATCTCGTAGAACACCCGGTCGATGATCACGCTCGGAATTTTCTCCATTTTCAGTTTGAACACCTGGTTGCTGCAGGATTTGCTTCCCAGCGGGAACAAGATGATGCCGCTGATCCCCATTTCGGCAAGCGTTTGCAAACACCGCCCCTGATCCTCTTCGTCCTTGCTGATTCTTAAAATCAGATCGTACCCGTGTTTGCGCACCTCGTGCTCGACCGCCGAAATGATTCTTGACGTATAGTCGGTCATGTGGGGAACGATGAGCGCAATCATCTTGTTCTCTTTCTTGTCGGCGGGGTGTCGTGCAGGTATCTCTGTCGTCCGTGCACTTTCTTCCTGCCGTGTTCCGGACAGAAATGTCCCTCTGCGCGGCAAGCGATAAACGATCCCTCGCTCGACAAGCTGTTCCAGCGCCAATTTGCTCGTCATTCGGCTGACGCCGAACAACTTCGCAAGTTCGCCTTCGGATGGCACCGGATCGTGAGCTTTGAGCCCCCTGCTCTCAATGATCTCCAGAACTTTGTCGGCGATTTGCAAATAAAGCTGCTTCTTGGGAGTGCTGCCATTACTCATGTCCGGACATTCCTCTGGTTTGGGCCGGCCAAGCCCGTTTGATGGTATACCATTAGCTTAAGCTGATATAAACACTAAGTTATGTCACTGACATATTCAATGGTATTTTATTGTCTTGTTTATACTGGTTTATTTTAACAACTTGTCTGCAGGCCATGATAAAAGGGAGGCTTATGAGGGTTCACCTTCGGGCCCATTTCAAACGTCCAACAAAGAAAGACCCGGACCTCGAATGGCCCGAGTCTTTGGCTGCTCCGCCGTCACGCGTGTTCAGGCAGGCTCCATACTTCAATGAAATTCCCGTCCGGATCATAGAACGAGAAAGACTTGCCCTGATAGTCGAAAAACTCCCCGACCTTGACACCCTGTTCCTGCAAGTATCGGTACGCCGCTTCCGCATCCTCCACGATAAAGCCGTAAGAGGACTGGGGCGCGCCATCCGGATAGACGAAATGCGAATGCAGCTGGTGCTCGTTGCGATGGAGCAGAATGCGGATGCCGGACTCGTTCTGCATTTCAACATAATACGGGTCTTCCAGGACGACCCTGAATCCGAAATGCTCCCCGTACCACGCGACGGCCCGCTGATAATCGCTGACCGGGATGGTCAGGTATGCGGATTTCAGCTTCAATCCCATACGATTCTCCCTTTGTCCCGATCCCGCGTGTCGGGGATGCCCAGCAGAATCTGCTCGATCCGCGAGTGGACGCAGCCCCGGATATGCGCAACCAGATTCGCGATGCTGTTGCTCTCGATGTTGGGCGCCCAGGGGATGTCTTCTTCGTCCAACTGCTCGATGACTTTCAGAATTCCCCGCATTTCGGATCTGAACTTCGGCATCATGCTGTCGATCAGTTCCATGGCGACGTCCATTCGACCACCCCATGCGAAAAAGTCGAAAAAGATTTCACGGCATGGTCCGCAGGGCTGCTCGGATCGTTCAGAACAACGGAATGACGACCATCATGACAACGCCGCTTTTTCCATATTCTATAATAACGCAAACATATGTTCGGATCAATGGGAGTGTCTTTGCCGGCCGAAAATGTATTATACTGGAAGAAATGAAGTCAGACGCTGCGGCTATCTCTATCCATGTTTCTTCCTTGTCTATGCGAAGGCGCGCAAACCGTTGTCCCTGATTGAAATCGGCACAAGCGCAGGCCTGCAGCTTCTGTGGGACAAGTATGCTTACTCCTACAACATCTCGGACAAGACCTACGGCGACGTCGACTCGCCTGTGCGCATCGCTTCCGAAATCAGAGGCGACAGAACTCCGCCGTTCCTTGGCGTCATCCCTCCCGTCGCATCAAGGATCGGCATCGATTTGCACCTTAACGACCTGAGGGATCCGGAAGACCGCCTGTGGCTGAAAGCGTTGATTTGGCCCGAGCATGACGACAGGCGGGAACTGTTCGAACGTGCCGCGGACTGCTTCAAGAACCACCCCGTAGAATTGGTTGAGGCTGACGGTGTGACCCATCTGCCGCTTGTCGCGGAACGCATCCCGCAAGACACCGCGATTTGCATTTTTCATACCCATGTCGCAAATCAGATGCCGTCGCAGACGAACCGAGTGGCTGCAGTAACGCGGGAGACTCGCCATTCAAATCCAGACCGCAAATTTTCCTGTTGCCAACACCCGAGGTTTTTTGGTAAATTCAAAAATAATGCTCATATTCAAATGCGATGACGAGACGAGTAGACAAAGGGTGCGCTTTACCAGAGAGCTCCGGCAGCTGGAAAGGAGCAAAGCGTCTTTGTTGAAGAAAGACTCCGAGCAGCACATCGGAATCCGATGCCGGAGGATGGTGTGCCAGGTGCTCCTGTTACAGAGCTAGAGTATAACCGCTTGCGCTTTGGATGCAGCGGCGTACTCAAAGAGGCCGGTTTGGCGACAAACCGGCGAATCCGGGTGGTACCGCGGGAACGACATCTCGCCCCAGAGACGAAGACTTGGGGCGGGATTTTTGTTTGCCCGAAGGCGCCAGGAACAATGCGGTATCCAATGATTATTAATTATAGAGGGAGTTGAGGGATCGATGGCAAGCAAACTCAAAGCGGGCATTGTCGGAGGTACGGGGATGGTCGGTCAGCGGTTCGTGCAGCTGCTCGACAACCACCCCTGGTTTGAAGTGAAGGCCATTGCGGCCAGCAGCAGTTCGGCGGGCAAGACGTACGAGGAAGCCGTGCGCAATCGCTGGAAAATGTCCACCCCGATTCCGGAACAAGTGAAGAACATCGTGGTGCAGGATGCGTCGAAGGTGGAAGAAGTGGCTGCCGGCGTCGATTTCATTTTCTGCGCCGTGGACATGAAGAAAGAAGAAATCAAAGCGCTGGAGGAAGCATACGCGAAGACGGGGACGCCGGTTGTGTCCAACAACTCGGCGCATCGCTGGACGCCGGACGTGCCGATGATCATTCCCGAGATCAACCACTCCCATCTCGATGTGATCGCGGCCCAGCGCAAGCGGCTCGGCACCTCGACCGGCTTTATCGTTGCCAAACCGAACTGTTCCATTCAGAGCTACGTGCCGCAGCTGCACGCGCTTCAGGCGTTCAAGCCGACCAAGGTCGTCGTCTCCACCTATCAGGCGATCTCCGGGGCCGGCAAGAGCTTTGCCGAATGGCCGGAGATGGTGGACAACGTCATCCCGTACATCGGCGGCGAGGAAGAGAAGAGCGAGCAGGAGCCGCTGCGCATCTGGGGCCGCGTGGAGAACGGCGAAATCGTCAAGGCGGACTCGCCCCTCATCACGGCGCATTGCATTCGCGTTCCCGTGACGGACGGCCACCTCGCGACCGTCCTCGTCTCGTTCGAGCGCAAGCCGTCCAAGGAGCAGATTCTGGAAGCCTGGCGCGCGTACCGGGGCCGTCCGCAGGAACTGGGCCTGCCGAGCGCGCCGAAGCAGTTCATCACGTACTTCGAAGAGAACGACCGTCCGCAGACGAAGCTCGACCGCGACCTTGAAGGCGGCATGGGCATTTCCGCCGGACGGCTGCGCGAAGATACCCTGTTCGACTACAAGTTCGTCGGGTTGTCGCACAACACGCTGCGCGGAGCGGCCGGGGGCGCCGTCCTCATCGCCGAACTGCTGAAAGCCGAAGGGTATATCCAGCCCAAATAATGTTCAAAGGCCGTTTCCTCCGGGAAATGGCCTTTGCTTATTCAATCCTCCTTGTACTTGTCCTTGAGGATGCCCGAACCAATCCCTGCGGCAACCATCAGAATGAGGGAACTGAAATTCCACAGGAACGTCCCGCCCGGGAGCGCAATATCCAGCCCCGCCGCTTTGTTCAGCAGCAGGACGCCGAGTTTGATTACAAGAAGCACAACCCCGGCCATGAACACGATGTCAAAAAAGAACTTCAACCGCGGATATGCGAGCTGCTTGCCGTCCTTGATCACCTTCCGGGTCAATTCCCCACCACTCCTCCATCATTCGTCGTTCGCAAGTCCATTCTAGAGTTGCCGCCAGGAAAATGAAAAGAACGCGTTGGTTACACCGCCGCGCAACCTCAGGTTGCATTCGCTTAAAGCGGTACTTTCCCTCGCGTCCGGCTGTGGAAATGCCTTATACGGAAACAAAAGAAGCGCGCCCCCGACAGGGCGGCTTCGCCTATACAAGCTCGCGATTGGTCAGTTTGACAACTTCCAGCAGATCTGCCTTATGGTTCGTCTCTTCATGGTAAAGCCATCTGTCCCGAACATGATCGACAACCAACACGCCGTTCAAATGGTCAATTTCGTGCTGCATGCATCGCGCCAGATAGCCTTCCCCTTCCATGATGATGGTCTCGCCCTTCCGATTCAGACTCTTCACCTTCACGCGCTGCGCCCGCTTCACAATCCCGTAATATCCCGGGAACGACAAGCACGCTTCGGGCCCTGTCTGCTCGCCTTCCATTTCGATGATTTCCGGATTGATGAGCTCGATCAGTCCTTCGCCGCAGTCCATGACTGCGATTCTTCGAAGCACGCCGACTTGCGGGGCCGCGAGACCTGCACCTTTCGCGGCATATAAGGTTTCGGCCATATCGTTCAAGAGCTTGAAGGTTCTCTCGTTCATGTCCGTAACCGGCTTTGCCTTTTTTCTCAACAGGGGATCAGCGGGGCGGCTTCCTCCCGATTACACCTTCCGCACCGGCCGCAGGACGGCATACCCGTAACCTTCAGGGAAATGGCGCTGGTAGTCCTGCTTCGTCTCCTCATCCCATGCATAACCCTTCGCTTTGGGATCATAGTTCCACGCCGTATCCTCGACCGCCTTCATCACCGCGCCGTTGTCTTTCAGGTAGTCGAAGGGCGGGTGATGGAAGATTAGATACTCCGATTCCGGGATGACCCGGCATTCCATGCCTTCCGGGACGGGGCCGTCGTAATCGAGCGGGACGGGAATGCCGTACAGGTATCCTTTCTTCCCGTTCCGGTAAAACCATCCCGCCGTCTGCGCCAATTGCCCGGGGAGGACGTGATTGGACATGCTCTCCAGCGTGCCGCACACTTCGTCACACGAATGCCCGTTGTTCCAGAAGCTCATGTAGTCCGCGGCGCCGATATCCCAAATTCCGATGAACTTGTGCGCCGGAATGAACTCCACCTTGATCTAACCGGCTTCACCCGAACTTCGCTCATGGAATTTCCGCTCCTTGATCCAATAGTGATAAGGCGAGAACACCTCCTGACGAATCGAGAGCGGGATGGGGCGGGGCGATTTCCGGTAAGCCGCGGGCGTCATCCCGAAAGCCTTGTGAAAAGCCCTCGTGAACGCCTCCTGCGACGAGAACCCATACTTGACGGCGATGTCCAGCACCCGCTGGTCCGTGTCGCGGAGCTCCAGGGCGGCACGGCTGATCCGGCGGGTCCAGACGTAGTCGCGCAGGGTCATTCCGGTGTACTGATTGAACTGCCTGGAGCAATAGTAGGGCGAGTACCCGAGCTGCTCCGACATCTTGAGCAGGACCGGGTTTTCCGTCAAATGCTCCTCCAGCCAATCCACCATCCGCTGCACCATCTCGTTCCACATGGAAGCCTTCCCTCCTTTCACCTTGATCGTATCACCGGCGGTTATCGCCTGTTTGATTCGAGTTGCAAAGTCATGCATCATTCGCCATAGCCGTATGTCAAGCATTGACCCGCGGACCGGTGGTCCTTCAAGACGCCCAGCCCGACCGCCGCATGCAGGGCAGCCCCGACCGACGCTTCTTCCGCTACGCGCGGAATGGAAAGCGGCATGCCGAACCGCTCTTCGCAGATGCGCCGCAAATGCCGGTTGTGCCGGATCGCGTTGCCCGAACCGACAAGTTGCCGCATCCGGCCGCGCATCGCTTCGGGAAGTCGCTTGTAGAAGTCGAACAGCTCTTCCGCCATGCCTTCCAGGAATCCCGACACCAGATGCGCGGGGGTGAAGTTGTCCGGCCCGATTCCCGCGATGGAACCGGTCTGTTCAGGTTCCGTGCGGGTGCCGTAAAACCGGGTGGAGACTTGCAGCGGACGCGCCAAAGGAAGGAAGCGGTCGAGCAGTTCCTCCATTTTCCCGTACAGCGGCGGAACGTCCCTCCCGTCCCCGAACCATTCGAGCACGCTTCGGAAAAACGTCTCCAGCATCGCATACGATTTGCCGCCGGAGAGGGAGGCGCCGACGAGCAAATATCCGCCGCCCGGATAAGGCCGGGTCTCCAACCCTTCAATCGCGCAATACCGGCCGGTGTACGCGGTCATCTGTCCGCCCGTGCCGATGTTGATCAGCACGGATTGCTCCGGATCATGGACGGAACCGAGAAAACTCGCCTGATTGTCGCCGATCGCGTGAAAGACCGGAATGCCCTGTTCGGTTGCGCCCACACGCGTCGCTGACGCGGCCACCTGCGGCAGCATCTGCTCGCCGAGCCCGACGGCGTTCAACGCTTTCGTATCGAAGCGCCCGTGTTCCACATCGAAGAAACCGAGGCTCGCCGCCATGGAAGGATCCATGACCGGAACGCGTCCGCCCCCTAGCCGCATCGCCGCATAATCGGCAATCGTGCAAAGGGCCGCCGCTTGATCCGGCACGTTCCCCTGCCGGGCGAGCACCGCGTGCGTCACCAGGCCGAATCCCGCCGCAATCGGGTGGCCGGTTTCGCGTTCCAGCCATTCCACATATGTCCCGCGATCATCGGCCGGCTCGAGGCCGCGCCGATCCTGCCAGGTATACAGCGGACTGACGGCTCTGCCCGACCGGTCCACGTACAACATGCCGTGCATCTGCCCGGTGATGCCGATCCCGGCCGCAACCGGATATTGCGCGGTCAGTTCTTGAAGCATTTCCCGAACGGTTAGCAAGATTTGATCAGGGTCCTGTTCCGCTCTCACCCCGTCGGCCTGCAGCCATGCGTTGTTGGGCCGGGTGACCGACCGCAGCAGCCGGCCGCCCGGCAGCTCCAACGCCGCGCCGCAGATCGAGGTTGTGCCGATGTCCAGCCCGATGACGATCACGCCGATCCCGCCTTTCATGACCGTACAATTTCCAGTGTAACCGCGCCGTGCAGGTGCGAGCAATCCGCCTCATAGAGCGAGGGGCACGCCGCATTGGACCCGCAAATCCGTTGAGGACTCGACGTAATTGAATTTTCAGGAAGGTGAATACATCGTCGTTCCAGTACGCGGGAGAAGGAAGTGCCGTTCGATCAACTGACGTACCATACTTCGGTGAAGTATGGCCCAAGATCACGGATTACGCCTACATCGACGATCCAAATGCGACCTTCCGCGTAGACAACGGCGATGATACGTATTATGGGGAGTTCTGAATGCCTATGGTGAAAAGATTATCCGCGGCGGTTCCGGTCAAGGTGCAAAGCCGCTTTCATCAAGCGTACAAGATTTGCATATAACAGCCCTCCCGTAATCGACATGGTCAATAAGAGAAATTCCAGCATCGAGTTACCGACTCTTTCAGATTGGGATAAAATGCAACGAGCCAACCGATGCAGTCGCCCCGTTGCTGCCCGCCGAAATGTTTTGCGGTCCGTCTTGTCCATAATGTTGAAAACGCGAAGTCAAAAGGGGGATTCCACGACATGCGCACGATCCCTTCGGTGTGGTCATAACCGCACTTCGCGATTAAATAACTCTGGTGCTAGACTAAATAGTGGACACCGAGAATCGAGAATGCGACAATAAACCTAGCAAAAACGAGGTGTCCGAAGGTGAGTCAGAAATACGACAAAGAGTTTAAAATCCAAACCGTGAAAATGATTCAAGAACAGGGGAAGCCGGTGGCGCAGGCTGCTCGGGAATTGGGCGTATCCGACAATACCCTGTACCGCTGGATCAACGAATTCAAACAGGATCCGGTCAATGCGTTTCGCGGCAGCGGCAACTTGAAAATCGAAGAAAAAACCCTTCTCGAAATGCAGAAACGAATCCGCCGACTCGAGATGGAGAACGAGATTTTAAAAAAGGCGATGCACCTCCTCGCAAAAGACCGGAACTGATCTTTGCGTTTATCCACAAACACCGCTCCAAGTATCCGGTGTCGGAGATGTGCAAGGTTTTGAACGTATCCCGGAGCGGTTGCTATCAATGGACCAGACGTCAGGAAAGCGAGCGAAAGAAACGTCGCCGAGAACTGGAACAACAGATTAGTTGTGGACTCGCGTCGCCTGTACGGCAGCCCGAAAATCACTCAGGTCCTGCGCCAGCAAGGCGTTCGGGTATCCGAGAAAACGGTCGCCCGCATCATGAAGGAATTGGGGCTCAAGTCGCGCACCGTCAAGAAATACAAGGCGACGACGAGCTCGAACCACCATCTGCCGGTGCATGACAATGTGCTGAACCAGCAGTTCACGGCACAAGCTCCCAATCAAGTCTGGATGGCAGACATCACGTACGTTCCGACAGACGAGGGATGGCTTTATGTCGCGAGCGTGATGGACTTGTACACGCGCAAAATCGTAGGCTGGCACGCCGGCGAGCGAATGACCAAGGAATTGGTCCTGCAAGCTCTGGATCAGGCTTACAACCGTCAACGGCCGAAAGGCGAAGTCCTGCATCATTCCGATCGCGGCAGCCAAT